>NZ_CATKPX010000025.1:0-108890 GCF_949767755.1 Pseudomonas sp. IT-P4
CCTCGACGGCGTGACGACCCTGACCGTGGGCGGCATCGCCGTGGTCACCGCTGGCGTGGCCGCCGGCTTCCCGCAATCGATCACCACACCGCTGGGCAGCACCCTGACCATCACCGGCTTCAACGCGGCGACCGGCGTGGTCAGCTACAGCTACACCTTGGTCGATAACGAAGCCCACCCAACTGCCAATGGTGCCAACTCACTCCCTGAGCAGTTCGCCGTGACCGTGGTCGACGACAACGGCACCACCGCCACGGGTAACCTCGACGTCAGCATCGTCGATGACCTGCCAAGCGCCAAACCTGACTCGTCGTCGGTAGTGGAGGGCGGCAGCGTCAACATCAGTGTGCTGGGCAACGACGTCAGCGGCGCCGATGGTCCGGCGACAGTGGTCGGCGTACGTGCCGGCGGCAATACCTTGACCTCGGCCATTGGTGGGCTGGGTAGCCAGATCAACGGTACCTATGGCTACCTGACCCTCGATGCCAACGGCAACGCGGTGTATCACAGCAACCAGAATTCCGTCGGCGATCTTGGGGCCACGGATACGTTCACCTACACCGTGCGTGATTCCGATGGCGATGAAAGCACCACCACCATCACCATCGACGTCGCCAACAGCACGATCAAGGCCAACCCCGACAGCGACGTGACGGTCTATGAAAAAGCCCTCGACCTGAGTCAGGGCGGGCAGGACCTGGCCGCTGGTACGGTCACCGGCAGTGACCCGGGCAATACGGGCGAAACCGCGTCCGGGACCCTGGTCGGTTCGGTCTCGGGTGCCAGTGGCGCGCTCACCTACACCCTGGTTGGCAGCGCCATCGGCACCTACGGGCAGATCCTGATCAACCCCGACGGTAGCTACACCTACACCCTGACCTCGGCACCGAAAACCTCGCCGAACGCCAACGACGGGCCGAACAGCCTGAGTGAAAGCTTCACCTACAAAGCCACCGATGCGCTGGGTAACAGCAGCACCAGCACCATCGTGGTCAGCATCGTCGATGATGTTCCCAAGGCGGTGGCAACGGATCGCTCGGTGGCGGCGGTGGAGATCGATTCCAACCTGCTGATCGTGCTCGACGTCTCCGGCAGCATGGCCGACCCTTCCGGCGTGTTGGACGCGTCGGGCGCGAGCCTGTCACGGCTGGCCCTGGCCAAGCAGGCCATCAGTGCCTTGCTGGATAAATACGACGACCTGGGCGATGTGAAAGTGCAGCTCGTCACCTTCAGCAGCAGCGCCACCGACATGACCTCGGTGTGGGTGGATGTCGCGACCGCCAAGACACTGCTGGCCGGCCTCACCGCGAACGGCGGCACCAACTACGACGCGGCCGTGGCGACCATGCAGACTGCGTTCAACACCTCGGGCAAACTCACCGGTGCGCAAAACGTCGGCTACTTCTTCTCCGACGGCAAGCCCACCACCGACCAGGAAATCGGCACCGCCGACGAGACCGCGCTGAAAACCTTCCTCGATGCCAACAACATCAAGAACTACGCGATCGGCCTGGGCAGCGGCGTGAGCAACGCCAACCTCAATCCACTGGCCTATGACGGCAGCAGCCATACCGACACCAATGCGGTGGTGGTGACCGACCTCAACCAGCTCAACTCGGTGCTGTCCGGCACGGTGATCGGCGCACCGGTGACCGGTTCACTGCTGGGCGAAGGTGGCACATTCGGCGCCGATGGCGGCTTCATCAAGACCATCACGGTGGATGGCACCACCTACACCTACGATCCAAGCGGCAACAGCAATCAGGGCTTGCTGAGCTTCAGCGGCGGGCTCAACCACGGCACGTTCAACACCGTGGACAACACGTTGAGCATTTCCACCAACAACAGCGGCACCCTGCAGATCAATCTCGATACCGGTGAATACGCCTACATTTCGCAGAAAACCACGTCGGTGTTGATTACCGAAAACATCGGATTCACCGCCAGCGACAACGATGGCGACCTGGCCAGCTCCACCCTGACGGTCAAAGTCATACCGAACGCACCGCCAGTGGCGGCTGATGATAACGTCATCACCAACGTGCTCTCGGGCACTGTCGTGGTGCCGGGCGAACTGTTGCTGGCCAACGACACCGACCCCAACGGCGATCAACTCTCGGCGACACCGACTTCGTTCAACACCGGCTGGATCGCCGGGGACGCGGACTTCACTGGAACCGGCGCGATCAGCTTCGCCGGTCAAAACAACAATCCCGCCAACAAGAGTCTGGCCAACGTGCGCAGCGCCTTTGAGGCCAACGCGGCGACCATGACGGCGCTGCTGGTGGTCAGTGGCTATCTTGGCGCGGCGAACAACTCCAATGGCAACAATGAAGACCTCATCACGGTCAAGCTGAAACAGGGTGAGACGCTCAACCTCGATCACAACCTGGACCCTGGGCACATCACGATGGAGTATTCGCTCAACGGTGGGGGGTTCGTCAGCATCGCCGATGGCGGCACCATCACCGCAAGTGCGGATGGCACTTACCAGATCCACCTGACCAACATCACCAACACCAGTGGCAGCGATACGAATTCGGCGGAAAACTATCAGTTGACCATGACCGTAAACTACGCCGGAGCACAGGCCGTCATCACGGACTACCACGGCACCTACACCGCCAACGACAACCACGGCGGCAGCGACTCGGCCAACCTGACCATCAGCTATCAGGAAGGCCACACCCTTACCGGCACCAGTGGGGATGACGTACTGGTGGCGGGCACGGGCAACAACATTATCAATGCCGGCGACGGCAACGATGTGCTCACTGCCGGTTCCGGCAACAACGAGCTGCATGGCGGCGCCGGCAACGATCTGCTCTTCAGCGGCCAGGGCAATGACATCCTCGATGGCGGCACGGGCATCGACACGGCCAGTTACGCCCATGCCAGCGCCGGGGTGACTGTCGACCTCAGCCTGCTCACTGCGCAGAACACCCTGGGCGCGGGCTCGGACACCCTGACCGGTATCGAAAACCTCACCGGCTCGAACTTCAACGACACCCTGACTGGAGGCAACACCAACAACGTGATCAACGGCGGCCTGGGCAACGATATCCTCAACGGCGGAGGTGGGGATGACTTGCTGATCGGTGGCCTGGGCAACAACACCCTCACCGGCGGGGCGGGGACCGATACCTTCCAGTGGCTCAAGGGCAACAGTGGCCATGACGTGATCACCGATTTCACGCCCGGCACCGACAAGCTCGACCTGTCGCAACTGCTGCAAGGGGAAAACGGCACCACGGCTTCGCTGGATGACTACCTGCACTTCACCGTCATCGGCAGCGGGCCGTCGACAGTGACCAGCATCGACGTCAGCGCCATGGCCGGCGCCGCGCCGAACCAGACCATCGACCTGGCCGGCGTCGACCTGGCCAGCCACTACGGTGTTACGCCGGGGGCGGGTGGGGTGATCGCGGGCGGGCATGACACAGCGACCATTATCAACGGCATGCTCAATGATCATTCGTTGAAGGTGGATACGGTGTGACCTGAAACCTGCCAAAAAACCCGCCACCCCGGGAAGGGGGCGGGTTTTTTTGCCCGGGACAAAGGTCGATGTCCGGTCAGGGGTTACTGACCCTCGATGTACCCATTATCATATCGGCTCTGGCGCCCCGATCAATCGACCCATGGCCCCGAATATTCCCAACTCCCTGATTACCTCCAGTTCCCCACGGGTCTCGACCATTTCCGCAATCAGCGGCAAATCAATGCTGTGGGTCGCGCGGAAGATCGCGTCGATGAACAGCCGCTTGTCAGGCTGCTCGTCGATGTTGCGAATGTAGGCCCCATCGATTTTCAGGTACGCCAGGCCCAATTGGGTCAGGTTGCCGATCTGACTGAAGCGCCCGCCAAAGTGTTGCAGGCCGATTCGGTAACCGGTCTTGAGCAATGAGCTGCAAAGGTTTTGCAGCACTTCGGGGGAAGGTAACTGGCGTTCGTCGATTTCCAGGATCAGCAACGGCGCCAGTTCCGGCAGGGAGTCGAGCAGATCGAGGATTGTTCGCCATTGCACCGGATCGCGCAGGGTGCTCCCGTACAGGCTCAGTGCCAAAGGCCTGCGGTTGACCACCAGGTCGTCCAGCGTGGCTTCGAGCATCGCCAGGTCGAACCGTCCCGACCAGCCGAGACGCTCGATCCACGGCAGGAAATGCCCGGCGGCAATCGCCTCGCCCTGCGGGTCGAGCAGGCGTGCGAGCACTTTGTGATGCAGCACCTGGCGGGTGTCGGTGCATTGCACGACGGGCTGGAAGTACAGCTGCATTTTGCCTTCAGTCAAGGCATCGTCGATCCAGGTGCGCCAGTCGTGCTGGGAGTGATTCGGTGCCGTATCACGATGACTCAAATGGACCCAGGGGCGTTCGGGATGTTGCCGCGACTCCGTCAGCGCCTGATCAAGGCGCAGGAGTACGGTGCTGATCGGCTCACCGGGGCGGTAGGCGACAACGCCCAGATGGGCGACCGGCATGCAATCGCTGGCACCGGTCAGGCGCAGGTTCTCCAGGCTGACGCTGACATCGGCGGCCAGGCGCGCGGCACTTTCAGCATCCAGGCCCGGTGTCAGCAGGCTGAATTCGCCGCCACGATTGCGCGCCGCCAGCCAGGTTCGACGCTCCGGCAATTGAGTCAGGCGCTTGAGCAATTCGCCGACGGCAGTGATCAGCGCGTCAGTCCGTTGGCCACCCAGGCGTTGATTGAGGCCGTTCAGGTCGTTGATTCGCAACATCAGCAAATGGCCATCTCGGCTCTGTTCGCACACGCGTAAATGGTCGGCCAGTTGCTCGTCGAGCAGGCGTCGGTTGGCCAGGCCGGTGAGGCTGTCCAGATAGGATTCGGCCCGCAGTTTTTCGCTGCGCGCAGCCTCCTCGACGAACAGCGCCTTGAGCTTCTCGACCATCTGGTTCATCGCCAGCACCACCCGTTTCAGTTCCGGTGTGCGTGGCAGTTTCGGCAGGCTGATAAACTCGCGTTTGCTGATGGCCTCGGCTTGTCGGACCATGCTGTCGAGTGGGCGAAATTGCCGGCGCAGCATCCATCCTCCAATCACGGCGCTGAACAGCCCGCACAACAGCAACCAGATCAGGCTGCCGAGGGTGCCGTCCCAGAGCTTGGCCAGGGCGAATTGCGGATTGCTCAGCACTTCGACCCGTGCCAGTTGTTCCCAGCCGCGCATGATCAAAGCATCGCCACCTTCCGGGCGCAGGTCGACCAGGTTGACGAACCAGTCAGGCACACCCTTGATTTTCGTCGGTGCAGTGCGTTCCACCAGGGTTTGCTGATCCTTGAGCCTGATGACGCGAATGCTGCTGAAATAGCCGCTGTCGAAAATCGAACTGACCATCAGTTCCATCATTGCCGGGTCATCGACCTGTGCCGTCAGCGACAGCCCCAGCGCGGTGGCCGCGTCCTGGGCGTGGGCACGCAGTTGGCTGAGCGTTTGTTCGCGGGAGCTTTCCAGGCTGGCAAAAAAACTGCCGCTGAATGCCACCAGCAGGAACAGACAGATGGCCAGGAACAACTGTTTACGCAGTGTCATGCTTCGCTCCTTGCCAAGGCGGTTAGCCGTCGCCGATGTCGAACCCTTCGGCCTGCATCTTTTTCAACACTTCCTGCCAGCGCGACAGCTTTTTCGAGTCGCCGCTGCGCTGGCCGCCATTTTTGCCCGGCAGGTACAGGCCTTCGGCGTTGAAGGCGTATACCGGTAGCAAGTCTTTGCGTTGGGAGGCGGGGCGGATATCGCCGATCAGGTTGTCCAGCACCAGTGGGTCACTCGTGGGAGTGCTGTAGAACGTCAGCACCATGTGGGCCTTGTTCTGGCTCAAGGCCTTGACGTAGGTGATGCGCAGTTTTTCGCTGGGAATACCGAGCCGGCGCAGGCTGAAATACTTCGCCAGGGCGTAGTCCTCGCAATCGGCGGCGCCCTTGATCAGGGCTTCGACGGGCGTGGCCCAGTAATCGGTCTGTTGCCAGATGCGCGTGTCGTCCTGGAAGTCCAACTGCTGATCGAAGAAGCGGTTCACCGCGTTGAGCTGCTCGCGTTCGGGAGCGCCGCGTGTACTTTGCAGCATTTGACTCCAGGCCTCGATCCGACTTCGTGCCGCTCCGAGCGGGCCGTATTGTTTTTCAACGGTTTGCAGAATCCGCGCAAAATCCCAGTCGGCCCGGACCCCGTTGAATACGGTCAGTAGCAAACCAGCCAGCAGCAACCCGCCGCCGAGCCGAAGTCGGAGCGTTGGCCATCCTGGACTACGCAGACTGCGGGCCATGTCTGGCTGCTCGAGTGTAGGTGGGTGAAGTTTAGGTGGTGTTTTGGGCGCGGGAGGGCAGGTCGTCGGACGGGGCTTGCCACAAAGGGCCAAGGGCGACTTCAGGATTTATGCAGGGTTTTCTGCTTGAGGATGTAGATGGTCACGAGTACTGCACTGGTCAGCATGAAGCACCGTGCCCAAGGCAGCGGTACCAGGTAGCAGGAGAGCAGGATGCTCGCCCACATCAGGCCAATGGCGTAGACCTTGCCCCTGAGCGGAATGCCGTTGCCATCGAGGTAGTCGCGGATCCACGGGCCAAGCCGTGGATGCTCGACCAGCCATTGATAAAAGCGCGGGGAACTGCGGGCGAAGCAGGCGGCCGCCAGTAGCAGGAAAGGGGTGGTGGGCAATACCGGCAGGAAAATCCCGATCACCCCCAGCGCTACGCTCAGCCAGCCGATGGCCAGCAGCACGTAGCGCAACATCAGGGGGCGGTTGCCTATGGGGTTGTCCATAGGCAGGACCTTAGTGGTGGCGAGGCTTGAGAATCGCCGGTTTTTCGTCTGGTGCGTTGCACAGTAGATACAGCGCGGTCAGGGCTTCCGGGATCTGTACGATCATGTCGTCCATCAGGTTGGCATCTTTGGCGATGTCTTCGAACTCCGGCTGCTCGTCGAACAGGCCCGAACCGACCATGATCGGCAACAGCATTTCGCTGACTTCTTCTTCGGCGCTTTCGAACCAGGCCGCTTCGCGCAGGAATACACCTTCCATGAAGCCGATGCACCAGCCGCGCAGGTCGGAATCATCCGGGTCGTCGCCCAGGTCCAGGTCGCATGGCAGCTCGAACTCTTCATCGGAGGCCAGCTGGCGAGCGATGTGGGCCTTGAGGCCGATCAGCGTGGCTTCGATCTCTTCACGCTGGGCTTCGCCACTGTAATGCGGTTCTTCGGCGAACAGCGCGTCGATCCACTCACGGTCAGGAACGGTTTCGGAACAGATCGACAGCGCGGTGAGGTAGCCGTGGGCGGCCACGTAGTCCAGCGCCTCGTCATGCAGTTCATCAGCGTCGAGGAAGACTTGCAGGCGGGTTAGTTGCTCAGCGAAGGACATTAAAGGACTACCTTGGGGAATGTTCGATGCGGGAATTCTAGGCCTTCTTGAGCACTTGGGCCAGCCGCACGGCATATTTGCCTCCCGACTCCACCGCCTTTCCCGGTAGGAACTGCCGAAGGCTGCGATCTTTTGATCCTGGCTTTAAAAAACAAAATCAAAAGATCGCAGCCTTCGGCAGCTCCTACAGAGAATCATGTCCATTCCCTCTTATCAGCGGTGCCCTTTGCCGGACGGGGCTCGGGTATACTCGCGCGTTTTGTGATGCCCTGCTGGCGTCACGGCTGAAATGTGAAGCGTCATGCAATGCGCACTTACGATTTATCGGTGCAGCGTCGCAGGTTCTGAACCAGCCTTGCAGGGATGTTTCGGTGATTTTTGGAGTTTCTATGCTCGAACAGGCTCAACGCGTCCTCAAGGACATCTTCGGCTACGACAGTTTCCGTGGCCGCCAGGGTGCAATCATTGAGCGCGTGGCCAGTGGCGGCGATGCCCTGGTCCTGATGCCTACCGGTGGCGGCAAGTCCCTGTGCTTCCAGGTCCCGGCGTTGTTGCGCGAAGGCCTGGCCGTGGTGGTCTCGCCGCTGATCGCACTGATGGACGATCAGGTCGCCACCCTCGAAGAGCTGGGCGTGGCCGCCGCCGCGTTGAACTCCACCCTCAGTGCCGAGCAGCAGCGCGACCTCGCCGTCCGCATCCGCCGCGGTGAAGTGAAAATGCTCTACCTGGCGCCGGAACGTCTGGTCCAGCCGCGCATGCTGTCCTTCCTGCAGGGGCTGGACATCGCCCTGTTCGCCATCGACGAAGCACACTGCGTATCGCAATGGGGCCACGATTTCCGCCCGGAATACCTGCAGCTGGGCCAGTTGGCGGAAATGTTTCCCGACGTGCCGCGCATCGCCCTGACCGCCACGGCCGACAAGCGCACCCGGGAAGAAATCGTCACCCGCCTGCACCTGCAAGACGCCGAGCGCTTCCTGTCGAGCTTCGACCGGCCGAACATCTTTTATCGCATCGTGCCCAAGGAACAACCGCGCAAGCAGTTGCTGGCATTCCTCGCCGAGCGTCGTAGCGATGCGGGCATCGTGTATTGCCTGTCGCGCAAGAAAGTCGAGGAAGTCGCCGCGTTCCTCAGCGAGCAAGGCTTCCCGGCGTTGCCATACCACGCCGGCCTGCCCAACGATCTGCGGGCCTACCATCAGAAACGCTTCCTCAACGAGGAAGGCCTGATCATGGTCGCCACCGTGGCGTTCGGCATGGGTATCGACAAGCCCAATGTGCGTTTCGTCGCGCATCTCGATTTGCCGAAATCCCTTGAGGCCTATTACCAGGAAACCGGTCGTGGCGGCCGTGACGGCCTGCCGGCGGATGCCTGGATGGCCTATGGCCTGCAAGACGTGGTGATGCTCAAGCAGATGTTGCAGAACTCCGAAGGCGACGAGCGTCACAAGCGCCTGGAACAGCACAAGCTCGACGCCATGCTCTCGCTCTGCGAAGAAACCCGCTGCCGTCGGCAAACGCTGCTGGCCTACTTCGACGAAGACATGCCCGAGCCTTGCGGTCATTGCGACAACTGCGTCGACGGCGTGCAGACCTGGGATGCCACCGAGCCGGCGCGTCAGGCGCTGTCGGCGATCTACCGCACCGGTCAGCGCTACGGCGTCGGGCACCTGGTGGATGTATTGCTGGGCAAGGACAACGAAAAAGTCCGCAGCTTCGGCCATCAGCACCTGTCGGTGTATGGAGTTGGCAAGACGATGGCGGAGGGCGAATGGCGCTCGCTGTTCCGCCAACTGGTGGCCCGTGGTCTGGCGGACATCGACCTCGAAGGCTACGGCGGCTTGCGCCTGAGCGACAGTTGCCGGCCGCTGCTCAAGGGCGAAGTGACCCTGGAGCTGCGCCGCGATCTCAAGGCGCAAACCGTGGCGAAAAGCAGCAAGAGCCAGGCGAGCCAGCTGGTCCGTGGCGAAGAGCGCGAACAATGGGAAGCCTTGCGCGCCCTGCGTCGCAAGCTCGCCGAAGAACATGGCGTGCCGCCGTACGTCATCTTCCCCGACTCGACCTTGCTGGAGATGCTGCGCAGCCAGCCGACCTCGCTGGCGGAAATGGCCACGGTCAGCGGTGTCGGCGCGCGCAAGCTGGAGCGTTACGGCGAGGCTTTCCTCGAAGTGCTCGGCGGGCAGGTCGAGGCGCCGAAACCGGTGGCCGATGTACGTCACGAACTGATTACATTGGCGCGGGCCGGCATGACACCGGTACAGATCGCCGGTCAGTTGCAGTGCTCGGAAAAGAATGTCTACACCATGCTGGCCGAAGCGATCGGCAAGCAGCAGTTGTCGTTGGAGCAGGCGCTGGATCTTCCTGAAGACCTGATGGGTGAAGTGCAGGACGCCTTCCTCGACGGCGAAGGCGAGTTGCCGCCGGTTTCCGAGATCGCCGCACTGTTCGCAGGCAGGGTGCCGGAAGGGGTGTTGTACTGCGTTCGGGCGGCCTTGCAGTCGGAATTCGAGATTTGAGACATCTGCGTGCTGATGTAACGATTCACTACAGATCAAGCCTTGCCTCAAATCGAGGCTCATGCTTAGCTGACTAATAATTAGTTTTTATTTATTTCAGTCTAATCATGAGTGTTTTATGCCGTTAACCGATCAACACCGCTTTGGCATGCAATTGGCCCAGATGTCCCGTGGCTGGCGTGCCGAACTGGACCGCCGACTGGCGGGCATGGGCTTGTCCCAGGCACGCTGGCTGGTGCTGCTGCACCTGGCCCGTTTCGAAGAAGCACCGACCCAGCGTGAGCTGGCACAAAGCGTCGGCGTCGAAGGCCCGACCCTGGCCCGCTTGCTCGACAGCCTGGAAAGCCAGGGCCTGGTGCAACGCCAGGCAGTGCTGGAAGACCGTCGGGCGAAGAAAATTGTGCTCTGCGCGCCGGCGCGTCCCCTGATCGAACAAATTGAAACCATTGCCACGCAACTGCGTCACGAACTGTTCGAAGGCGTTGATGAGGCGGATTTGAAGGTGTGCATGCGGGTTCACGGGCACATCCTGGGTAACCTTGAAAAGTCTTGAGGCATAACCGAACGCCAGGTTTATGAGAGACCGCATCGGGCAGACTATAAGAACTACTCGGCAATATCGTGTTCGTAACGGATGTACGAACCCGTGCGGATGGTTTCTGTAGATCTCAAGGATGCTCATGCTCAAGTGTTGGCGATTGGTTTTACGCGGTGGTTCTCAGTGGTTGCTGGCCGGGGCTGCTGTCACATACTCAGCATGGGCGCCTGCGCTGGGCCTGGGTGAAATCACCCTGCATTCGGCGCTGAATCAACCGCTGCGTGCAGATATCACACTGGTGGATACCGCCGGCCTGGAGGAAAACCAGCTGTCGGTGAGCCTGGCAACGGCAGACGAGTTCAGCCGTGCCGGGGTCGACCGGGCATTTTTCCTCAACGACCTGAAGTTCACTCCGGTGCTGCGCGGTAATCGCCGCGTGATCCAGGTGACCTCCGCCAAGCCGGTCAATGAACCCTTCCTGAATTTCCTTGTGCAGCTCAATCAGCCGAATGGGCGATTGTTGCGCGAGTACACGGTTTTGATCGATCCGCCGGGTGCGCCAGGGGTTGTTCCCGCCGCCGATGAAGCGGTTTCCATCTCCCCGGCGTCCGCATTTCCCCGTGTTCAACCGGTCCTGGCGCCGTCACCCGTGGTCAAGGCACCGCCAGAAACGGACGTCGCCGTTGTTGATCCCGCTATCGAACAACTGGCCGCCAGCACCCTGCAAAACCACGAGTTGCAAACCACGGTCGATGAGCTCAACGCGAAGCTTCAAGGCCAGGATGAGTTGATCGCCAGCCAGAAAAAACAGTTGGCCGAACTGCACACCCAACTGGCGGAGCTCAAGAAGGTAAAGGCTCAACCCATTGCCTCCGACGCAGTGCCGCCAGCCCCCGCCATTGCTGAAAAAACCGGGTTTGGCCGGCTGCCGATTGCCGGTATGTCGGCCCTGATAGCGTTGCTGGCGCTGGGCTGGTTTGTTCGCCGCCGGCGCCAGCAACATCAGGCCGCAGCTTCAGAGGCGCTGCCGTCGCAGCCGGAACCGCTGGCGGAGCTTTATGCCGAGCCAGTGACGTGGCCCACCGTCAGGCAACCCGTCGCGGTACCGGCCAACGATGAGCTTGAGTGGGTCGACAGCAGTCGTTCCACCTCGGTCGCTGCTGCCGTGGCGGTGGTTCCGGGTTTGGCGATGTCCGGTGAATCCACCATTGATGATGAGTACCGGCTCAACCTGGAGGAGTTTTCCTTGGCGTCGAGTTGGGACCTGATCAGCCCCAGCGGGAACCCGCAGCCGGCTGCTCCGGCCATGATCGAGCCAGAGTTCGAGTTGGAAACGCCATTCGCTCCGCCGTCTCGACAGTCACCGGTCGGGCTATCATAGCGGCGTCGTCAAACTCTGGAGTCAGGCCCCATCATGACCGTCAGCAAACCGGAAATCATCATCACCTATTGCACGCAATGCCAATGGCTGTTGCGTGCGGCCTGGCTGGCCCAGGAACTGCTCAGCACCTTTGGTGATGATTTGGGCAAAGTCTCTCTGGTGCCGGGCACCGGCGGGGTCTTTCATATCTACTGTGACGCCGTACAGATCTGGGAGCGCAAGGCGGACGGAGGCTTCCCCGAAGCCAAGGTACTCAAGCAGCGGGTCCGTGACCAGATCGACCCGGACCGCGACCTGGGGCACAACGACCGCACTCAGTGAGACGCGGCCTCGGCTGCAACGGCCTTCTTGCTTGTGCCACTTGAGAACCGGCTGGACACCACAATCGCCACAATGATCAGCACGCCCCCCAGCAACATGCGCAGGGTCGGGTTTTCGTTGAACAGCAACCAGGCGACGGTGATGCCGTAGACCGGCTCCAGGGCGAACACTACGGCGGCAGTGCGAGCCTTGATCACCGCGAGGCTGGCGACGAACAGGCTGTGGGCTACACCGGTACAGAACACACCTAGCAGGCCGATCCACAGCCAGTCGATGGCGCGCACTTCGCTCAATTGAGGCGCCGCCACCGGCAGCAGGCACAGGGCAACCACCACGTTCTGGCACAGCGCCGCCTGGACCGGCGGGACTCGACCGGAACTGGCACGGTTGGTCAGTGACAGCAGGGCGAACAACAAACCGGAACCCACGGCCCACAGCAGGCCGGTGGTGGCGCCGCTGGCCAGGTCAAAGTCGGGCGTGACCAACACCAGGCCGACACTCACCAGCAGCACCAGCACAATCTCATTGGCGCGAATGCGCTCGCGGAAGATCAGCCCTTCGAGGATCACGGTAAAGGCCGGGAAGCTGGCGAAACCGAGCGTCGCTATCGCCACGCCTGCGACTTTCACGGCAATGAAGAAGCTCACCCAGTGTCCGGCCAGCAACAAGCCGCTGAGCAGCAGTCGACGCCAGTCCACGGCCTCGAGTTTCTGCCAGCGCGTCTGGCTGGCGAACCGTGCAAAAAACGCCAGCGCGAGCACCGCAAAGGCGGCACGGCCGAACACGATGATCGCCGGGGACGCGGCGGCCAGTTTGCCGAACACGCCAGTCAGGCCGAACATCAATGCGCCGATATGCAAGGCGCCAAGGGCGGTACGGGGAGTCATTGCAATCCTTAACAGTAAAATCATGTAGGAGCTGCCGAAGGCTCGGGCCGCGTTCGGACGATCTTTGATCTTGATCTTGAAAAACAACGTCAAGAGATCGCAGCCTTCGGCAGCTCCTACATTGAGCCATGTGGCCCCGTTGTGTCTGTCGGCAAACTCGCGTTATTTGTCGCCAGTCTCGCGCCGCAGTTTTCCGGGCGATGCCCCGAACTCGCGCAGTACCGCCGCCGCGAAGGCACTCTGGGAGCTGTAGCCGGCACGGCTGGCAATTTCGCCGATGGGCAGTGCCGAGTTGCGCAGCAAGCCCACCGCTATGTGCAGGCGTCGGCTGCGGATGTAGTCCATTGGCGTCTGCCCGCATTCGGCCACGAACCGTGCATGCAGACGGGCACTGGAAAGGCCGGCTACCCGGGCCAGGTCGGCCACTTGCAGCGGGTATGCCGCGTACTGATCGATGTGCGCGTTCAGCGCCGCATAGGGCAGACGCCGACCGCCGACGGCTTCGGGCCTGGCGTTGTTGAGACTGGCCAGCAACAGCACCGCGCCTTGTTGAGCGATCAGCGGATCATCCACCGGACTGTTCGCCAGCCAACTGACCAATTGGCTTTGCCCGGCATTCAGGGGCAGGCGCCCGGCGTTGTCGAGCAGGCGTCGGCTGGGCTCGGCGTGATCGCCCAACGACTGGGCAACCCATTGTTCGCTTGGCACATCCAGCACCAGGCAGCGGCTGCCATTGGCGCTGCCACAGGCGTGATGCGCTCCGGAGGGCACCACCACGAAACTCTGCCGGACCACCTGGCTGCCACGCCCGTCGACCTCGAAATCCAGGGCGCCAGAAAGCCCGAACACCAGTTGCGCGTGTTCGTGGCTGTGGACGATCAGGTCGTGGCTGTATTGGCGAAGCGTGAGGATCGGTCTCATCGCGGGTCTCCCGGCTCAGGGCGTCAGTCTACACCGAGCGGGCCTGTAAGCGCTGTCACAGGACTGACTTGACGCTGTCATGGACCATTAACCGGCTCGGGGCAGACTTGGCAAAACTTGCCAGAGGGTTGCCCATGACCAGCGCCGAGCTCGCCAAACCCACCCGTAAGCAACGCGTACGGACTTTATGGATTTCCGACGTGCATTTGGGCACCCGGGATTGCCAGGCTGAACACCTGTCGCGGTTTCTCAAGGGCTACCACGCAGACAAGATCTATCTGGTCGGCGACATCATCGACGGCTGGAAACTGCGCGGCGGCATGTACTGGCCGCAAGCGCACACCAACGTCATCCGTCGCCTGCTGACCATGAGCAAGCGCGGCACGGAGGTGATCTACGTCACCGGCAACCACGACGAATTCCTGCGCCGCTATTCGAAGCTGATCCTGGGCAATATCCAGTTGGTCGACGAAGTCGTGCACGTCACCGCCGACGGCCGGCACCTGCTGGTGATCCATGGCGACCAGTTCGATGTGATCACCCGTTATCATCGCTGGCTGGCGTTTCTCGGTGACTCGGCCTACGAATTCACCCTGACCCTCAACCGCTGGCTCAATCATTGGCGCGCGCGATATGGCTACGGCTACTGGTCGCTGTCGGCCTACCTCAAGCACAAGGTGAAAACCGCGGTCAGCTTTATCAGCGACTTCGAAGAAGCCATCGCCCATGAATGCGTCAAGCGCGAGCTGCACGGTGTGGTGTGCGGGCACATTCACCATGCCGAGATTCGCAAGGTCGGCGAGGTGGACTACCTCAATTGCGGCGACTGGGTGGAATCGTGCACCGCCCTGATCGAGCACTGGGATGGTTCGATCGAGTTGTATCGCCTGGCGGATGCCCAGGCGCGCGAGGCGCAGTTGAAGGCGGCCAGGGTTACGGAGTTGGCTTGATTGATTTGTTTTTTGTGGCGAGGGGGCTTGCCCCCGTTCGGTGGCGAAGCCGCCGTGAACCTAGGAGTGCGATCTATCTGGCGTTCTGCGGTGAATGGCTTTAGGGCTGCTGCGCAGCCCAACGGGGGCAAGCCCCCTCGCCACAACGGTCGCCATAGGTCATGAGGTTGGCGAATGTTCTTCCATCGCCGCCTTGTAGATCGAATTCCTGGGGTGCGCAAACAAGCGCTCCATCATCGGCTCGAAAAAGCTCAACGGCAGCGTGTCGTACACCGGATCAAACGCCGCTGCATCGTATCTGGCGCAGAATTCGACGGTCGCCTGGTACTGCGGATGCTCCTGGAATTGCTCGCGCAGATGCCGGTCCATGCCCAGGTGATGGAAGAAGTAGTAGCCCTGGAAAATCCCGTGCTTTTCCACCATCCACAAGTTCTCGGCGCTGACGAACGGCTTGAGGATCGCCGCCGCGATGTCCGGGTGATTGTAGGAGCCCAGGGTGTCGCCGATATCGTGGAGCAGGGCGCAGACCACGTACTCTTCGTCGCGACCATCGCGCCAGGCGCGGGTGGCGGTTTGCAGGGAGTGGGTCAGGCGATCCACCGGGAAGCCGCCAAAATCACCCTCCAGCAACTTCAGGTGCGCCACGATCCGTACAGGCAATTGTCTTGCGTAGGCACTGAAGTCCGCGGCGATGATCGCCCAGTCCTCCTGAGTGCCGTCCTTCATGTGGGTGAAGCGGGCATTGGCATTCATCGGCAACTCTCTTGTGACGGATGTCAGCTAGAACGGAACGCGCCCCAGGACCATGTCCCGGTACATGACAAAATCGCCGAGCAGGCTATAGAAGGGGTGTTGAAACGTGGCCGGGCGGTTCTTCTCGAAGAAGAAATGCCCGACCCAGGCAAAGCTGTAGCCTGCCAGTGGCAGGGCCCACAACAGCATCCAGGCTCCGCGACCAATGGTCAGCGTCAGAATCAAGATAACCAGGGTCGTGCCGATAAAATGTAAACGGCGACAGGTGCTGTTGCTGTGCTCACTGAGGTAGTAAGGATAGAACTCAGCGAAGCTGTTGAATCGTTTGACGTTTTCCACGACAGCGATCTCTGTGGTTATTGTTCTTGCTGCAAGTTGTTCTGCGGGTAGTTTATTTGAGTCTAGAGTGATCAATGGCATCAGCCACTGACAATAGGCGCCACTTTAGTATCCTTCGGTCAATAGCCGTAGCATGCGGCCACCATGTAAGAAAACGCCATGAGCGAACGAACGACTTCTGCAAGCTGGGCGATGGGGATTGTCAAAGCGCTGGAGATGGACGGCCTGGATTGCCGGGCCCTGTTCAAGCAGCTGGGGCTCGACTACGCGGCACTGGACGATCCGGACGCACGCTTCCCGCAAGATTCCATGACACGGCTGTGGCAGCGCGCGGTCGAGCTGTCCGGCAATCCGGCCATCGGCCTGAACATGGGCAAGGTGGTGCGACCGGCGCAGTTTCATGTGGCCGGTTACGCTTTGATGTCCAGCCAGACTCTCGCCGAAGGCTTTCAGCGTCTGGTGCGCTATCAGCGGATCATTGCCGAAAGTGCCGACCTGAGTTTCAAGCTGCTGGAAGAAGGCTACGCGCTGATTCTGACGGTCCATGGCGATCATCTGCCGCCGACCCGGCAAAGCGCCGAAGCTTCGCTGGCCTGTGCCTTGGCGCTGTGCAGCTGGTTGACCGGGCGTACGTTGCAACCACGCAAAGTGTTGCTGCAGGGTGCCGAACCGGCCAACCTGGAACCCTATAAGCAAGCCTTCCATGCACCGCTGGTGTTCAACGCGCCTTACGATGCGCTGATTTTCGAGCGCGCCGATATGGAAGCGCCGCTGCCAACGGCCAACGAGGCCATGGCGCTGCTGCATGACCGCTTTGCCGGTGAGTACCTGGCGCGATTTTCCGAAAGTCGCGTAACCCACAAGGCGCGGCAGGTGTTGTGCCGCCTGTTGCCCCAAGGCGAGCCCAAGCGCGACACCGTGGCGCAGACGCTGCATCTGTCCCAGCGCACCTTGCAACGGCGCTTGCAGGAAGAGGGCACGAGTTTTCAGGCGCTGCTGGACGATACCCGGCGTGAACTGGCCGAGCAGTACCTGGCGCAACCGAACATGACCTTGCTGGAAATTGCCTACTTGCTGGGGTTTGCCGATCCGAGCAACTTCTTCCGTGCATTTCGGCGCTGGTTCGATGCCACACCCGGTGAGTACCGGATGCGGCTGATGCAATCGGCTGACGCGATCAATGACGCCAAAATGCCGGAATACAAAGCACAAACACCGTAATGATCTCCAGCCGGCCCAGTAGCATGCCGAACGAGAGAATCCACTTGGCGGCATCCGGCAGGGTGGCGAAGTTGCCCGCCGGGCCGATGGTTTCGCCGAGCCCCGGGCCGACACCGGACACCGTACTGGCTGCGCCAGTGAGGGCGGTCATCCAGTCCACGCCGAGCAGCGACAGCAGCAGCGCAATCACGCAGATGGTGATCGCAAAGAAGAACGAAAAGGTCAGGATCGACCGCACGATTTCTTCGTCGAGGCGGTGACCGTTGTACTTCTGCTTGATCACCGCCCGCGGGTGAATCAGCTGGTTAAGGTTGGCCTTGAGCAGGATATAGGCCACCTGGAAGCGGAAAATCTTGATCCCGCCCGCGGTCGATCCGGAGCAACCGCCGACAAACCCCAGGTAGAAGAACAGCATCAACGAGAAATTGCCCCACAGGCTGTAGTCCCCCAGTGCAAAACCGGTGGTGGTCACTACCGACGTCACGTTCAGCGCCACATGCCGCAATGCCTCCAGCCAATGCAGCTGGGTAGTCCACCAATACCAGGTGCCGAGCACCAGCCAGGTCACCAGCAGCATGCCGAGCAGGCCTTGAACCTGTTCATCCTTGATCAGCGCACGACGGTTACCACGCAACGTGGAGACATACAGGGTGAACGGCAGGGCACCGAGAATCATGATGACGATCGCGACCCAATGCACCGCAGGCTCCGGCCACTTGGCCAAGGACTGGTCGGAGGTGGAGAAACCGCCGGTGGAGATCGCCGACATCGCATGGTTGATGGCGTCGAACAGGCTCATCCCGGCCCACCAGAACGCCAGGCTGCCGACAATAGTGATGCCGACGTAAGTCGCAACAATCAGGCGCGCCACCATGTGCGAACGGGGCATGACCTTTTCGGAGCGGTCCGAAGATTCGGTCTGGAACAGTCGCATGCCACCGATGCGCAACAGCGGCAGGATCGCCACTGCCATGCCGATGAAGCCGATGCCGCCGAGCCAGTGCAGCAACGAGCGCCACATCAGGATGCCCGGGGACATAGTGTCCAGGCCGCTGAGTACGGTTGCACCAGTGGCGGTGATGCCGGACATGCTTTCGAAGAATGAATCGGTGTAGCTGATGTGCTGGGTCAGCAGGAACGGCAGCGCGGCGAAGATGCACACCACCAGCCAACTGCTGACGGTGAGTAGGTACATGTCCCGGGGGCGCAGGTGAATGTGTTCCGGGCGCCCCGGAATCACCAGCGCCAAACCGGCGACAAAGGTAATCATGCTGGCCCAGAGGAACGACGGCAGATCGCTGGTGCGGTCGAAAACGACCAGCGTGGCCATGGGCACGACCATGGAGATCGCCAGCGTGATCAGGAAGATGCCGATGATGAAACCAATGATCCGTAAGGTCGGCAACGCCATGAGGTCCGCTCGGCTGATAGTGGAAGGGCGCCATTCTACCTGCGGGGCAGGGCATGTAAACCGGCACTGCTGCGGCAGTTACCGCTAGAATAGCCGCACATATTTTTCAGGAGGTGGCCGATGCAGGCTCTCGACGCTTTGCTCAACCGTGTTTCCGTTCCGCGACTGATTGACCCTGCACCTACCGCCGAGCAGCGCGAGGTGCTGTTTGGCGCCGCCATGCGCGCTCCGGATCACGGTCACTTGCAGCCTTGGCGTTTCCTGACGGTGGAAGGCGCGGCGCGTGAGCAGATGGGCGAGCTGCTGGCTGAAGCTGCGAAACTTTCAGACAGCGAAGTCGGCGAAGCTGCCATCGACAAGGCGCGCAGTGGTCCGTTGCGGGCACCGTTGGTGGTGGTTGTGATTGCTCGCGTGCAGGATCACGTCAAATATCCGAAGTCCGAGCAATTGCTGGCGGCGGGCTGCGCGGCCCACGGGATTTTGCTCGCGGCCTATGCGCAGGGCATTGGCGCGGTGTGGCGTACCGGTGACCTGGCTTACTCGGCCCATGTGGCCAAGGGCTTGGGCCTGGCAGAAGGGGAAGAGGTGATTGCCTTCCTGTATCTGGGCACGCCGCAGAAAGAACCGCGAGTGGCGGAGAAAGTCGATCTCGCCGAATTCGTCAGCGCCTGGCCCGGCAAGGCCTGACACCACACATCAGTGCGGGAGCGGGCTTGCTCGCGAAAGCAGTCTGTCATCCAACATACATGTTGAATAGTTAGCCGCTTTCGCGAGCAAGCCCGCTCCCACATTGGTTTTGTGTCGTTTGATCCTGTCGTGTCGGTCCAGGCTCAGGGCTGCACGACAGCCCCCGGCACCAACGGCAATTCCAGGCTGGCAATGAACCCGCCCTCAGGGTGATTGGCCAGCACCAGGCTGCCGCCATGTCGCTCCGCCGCGCGGCGGGCGATGGCCAGGCCCAGGCCGTGTCCGGCCGCTGTTTGCCCTGGCGCCCGATAGAACGGCTCACCGAGCTGGCTCAAATATTCGGCACTGACCCCCGGTCCGTGATCTCGTACGGTCACGACGATCCGTTCACCCTGACGCAGGGCCTGCATTTCGATCGGCAGGCCATCCACCGGATTGAAACGCTGGGCGTTGCGCAGCAGATTGTCCACGGCCCGTTCGATCATGGTCGGCCAGCCCTTCAGATTCAGTTGCGACTCGGCTTCGAGGTGGACGAGTTGCTCGGGTGAACCGAGTTGCGCATCCTTTTGCAGGCTATTGAGCAAGGCGTTCAGGTCCACCTCTTCGGCACTGGCGTTATCGGAGTCGACCCTCGCCAGTACCAGGATTTCGCTGATCAGCGCTTCCAGCCGGTCGCACTCGCGGGTCAGGCGCGGCCACAGCTGTTCCCGTTCCTGCGGGGTGGCCCGTTCGGCCAGTGCCAGCGCGATACGCAGGCGGGCGAGGGGTGAACGCAGTTCGTGGGACACATCCCGCAGCAGTTGCCGCTGACTGCCAATCAGGCTTTGCAGGCGCGCGCCCATGCGATTGAAGTCGTTGGCCAGGACGCCGAACTCATCGCGGCGGTTGGCCAGCTTGACCAGGCTGTTTTGTTGATAGGTGGTTTGTCCCAGGTCATGCACCGCTCCGCGTAGACGGCTGAGCGGGCGAGTGATGGAAAAGGTCACCAGCAGGCTGAACAGGGTCAGCACCACCAGGGCGATTCCCAGGGCACTGAGCGGCCAGAGCAGGCTCTCTCGGTGCCAGGCATCCAGTTCCGGGTGCGGGATGCGGTAGATGAACAGGAAGGTATCACCGGTTTTTTCGCTGGTGAATTCATCGGTCAGGCGCCGCCATGGCAGGCGTCGGTCCTCGTTGTTCTGGCGCGCCTCAAAGGCCGCCGCGCGTTTCGGGAAGGTACCGCGCACCACCGGATCGCCGCTTTCGTTAAGCACCTGAACGTCGATGTGATACTGGCGTTTGCGTTGCTGGAGAATGTCCTGGGCGGCGTCTTCGCCTTGGCTTTCATAGGTTTGCGTCCACTCTTCGGCCAGCGTGTTGAGACCCGGGTGGCGGCTGAGAATCCAGGCGTCCTGGTTGAGCATGTGTCCGAGCAGGATGGAAAGCCCTGCAACCAGAGCGATGGCCAGCCAGAAGCTGGCCAGGATACGCCAGAACAATGAACGCACAGGAAATCCTCGAACAAACGTCAAGCCATGTGGGAGCAAGCCTGCTCCCACATTTAAATTGCGTGGTGTCAGGCCCAACGGGGTTGAGCCGTTGGGTCCGGGGTTAGCGCATTATTGCGCTTTTTGCGGTTGTTGCGCTTTCCAGGCCTTGAACTCGGCCCACTCGGCGCGACGTTCAGCCTGTTTTTTCTGGATCTCGTCGAATTTCTTCTGTTGATCCGGTTTCAGCAAGGCGCGCACGTCCGCTTCAGCCTTCTTGTGGTTGGCGGCCATCTCGTCCTTCATGGCTTTCTGGTCGGCTGGCGAGAGCTTCTCCAGGTACTTGTCGACCAGTTGCTTACGCTCGTGCATCTGCTCGCCCATGATCTTGCGGATCTGCTCGCGCTGTTCGCGGCTCAGGTCCAGTTCACTGTACGGGCCTTTGCCGTGCATGCCGTGCATCTGGCCGCCGTGGCGCGAACCGTCCATCGACCCATCCATGGGGCCCGCGCCTTCCGGCATGGCCATGGCAACGGTCGGCAGGGCAGCAGCGAACATCAGGGCGATAAGAGTCTTGCGCATGGTGTATCTCCTTGTCTCGTTCCCGGTACGTTCCGGATGAGTGCAGATTACGCAGATCAAGGTCAGCGGCGGTCAGCGGAGGGTAAAGCTTGGGTAAAGATGGTTTTGCGCCGCCCTGACAAACCCGTAGGGGTCAGAGGCTGTAGTAGTAGCCGCGGCTGCGCAGGGCGACGATGCGCGGTCGGCCATCGGGGTGTGGACCGATCTTCTTGCGCAGGTTGCTGACGTGCATGTCCAGGCTGCGGTCGTACAGGGTCAGCTTGCGGCCGAGGGCGATCTGCGCCAGTTCCTGCTTGTCCAGGGGCTCGCCGGGTTGCTTGAGCAAGGCTTCCAGCAGGCGGCTTTCGGAGACAGTGAGGGTAAATTCCTGTTCGTCAATGCTGACCACGCCGCGGACCGGGCTGAAACACAGGTCGCCCAGTTCGATCTGGCTGGACACCGCCGCCGGGTGGCTACGACGCAGGACTGCGCGCAGGCGGGCGGTCAGTTCCCGTGGGTCGCAGGGCTTGGCCAGGTAGTCGTCGGCGCCGAGCTCCAGGCCGAGGATACGGTCCAGGGGCTCGCCCCGGGCGGAGAGCATCAGCACCGGCAAATCCGGGTGATCGCTGCGCAACTGCTTGAGCAGTTCCAGGCCGCTGCCATCGGGCAGCATCACATCCAGCACCACGGCCGCCGGAGCGGTTTCGGCCAGCGCACGACGTGCGCTCTGGCCGTCGTGACAGGCACGTACCTGAAACCCTTCCTGGCTCAGCCAACTGCTCAGGAGCTCACACAGCTCCTGGTCATCATCAATAAGTAACAGCTCGCTCATGACTCACTCAATTTAGCCATTGTCGACGTTTTCGACTTGCTCCACTGGCGAAGATACCGCAGAGCAGAGCCAATAGCGCTACCCCGGCGCCAATGACGAACCATTGTTGCTGGTCGGTCAGCAGGCGCGGCAGGGGACTGCTGGCCTGGGCTTCCTTGAGTTGCAGCTTCAATCGCTGGTTCTCCTGGCGCAACCGGGCCAGCAGCGGGCTTTCGCGTTCGCTATCGGCAGTTTGCAATTGCTTGTTCAGTTCTTCCCGTTGCCGTTCGCTTTCTTTCAAGCGTTGCTGTAACTCGGTGATCTGGCTGCCGGCGCTCAAGGAAAACGGCGTCGAATTACCGCCCTCGACACTTTCCTCACCGTGGGCAGGCGCCCCGATCGACAACGTGACCAACATCAGGCACAACGGACCCTTGCGCATGGCGACTCCTGGTTCCAATACGAGTATTGGGGAAGTTGTCGGCCGGCAAACGAGAATAATGAGCGATTGAGAACGCGATGAACCGATATGGTTCACCGCGTGGGGCAGTTGAAAGAAGAAAGTTACGGAAGGACTTGCTTGAACGGTTTGACCAGAACGTTGGCGTAGACGCCCGCGGCGATGTACGGATCGGCGTCGGCCCAGGCCTGGGCGGCGCTCAGGGAGTCGAATTCGGCAACGATCAGGCTGCCGCTGAAACCCGCCGCGCCCGGATCATTGCTGTCGATCGCCGGGTGTGGGCCGGCCAATACGATGCGACCTTCGCCTTTGAGCACTTGCAGGCGCTCCAGGTGTGCGGGCCGTGCGGCCAGGCGGGCTTCCAGGGAGTTGGCGACGTCTGTGGCAATGATTGCGTAAAGCATGTCAGTCCTCGGTTTTTGGCGTTGTGGTGTCGGCATCGTGCAGATGGCGGGACAGGTAAATGCCCTGGCCGACCAGGAACAGCAGAGTCATGCCCAGGCTGCCGAAGACCTTGAAGTCGACCCAGTAGCTCTGGAAGGTGAACGCGACAAACAGGTTGGCGGCACCGCAAAACAGGAAGAAGGCGATCCAGGCGATGTTCAGGCGCGTCCAGACCGGCTCCGGCAGGGTCAGCGCGTGGCCCATGATGCGCTTGATCAGCAGGCTGTCACCGACGAAGTGGCTGCCGATGAACGCCAGGGCGAACAGCCAGTTGACCACCGGGGCCTTCCATTTCAGGAACGTCTCGCTGTGGAACGCGAGCGTCAGGCTGCCGAAGACCAGGCAGGCGATCAGGGTCAGCCACTGGCTCTTCTCCAGCTTGCGCTGCTTGATGAACAGTGTGCCGTAGACCACCAGGGAACTGACGATCAGCATTGCGGTGGCGCTGTAAATACCGCCTACAGTGAACTCATGACCGGCGATGTCGACAACCCGTGGGTCGATTTTGAAGACGATGAAAAACAGCAGGAGCGGGATGAAATCGATGAATTGTTTCACAGTGGCAGCCAGAAGCAGGATGTGGCGGCATAATAACAAACATATGGGCGCGCGATAGCGCCAGCTGATTTGAGGTTACAAAGCCCTGTGAATGTTGATTTGCACTGCCATAGCACGGCCTCCGATGGCGCCCTGGCGCCTGCGGTTCTGGTGGCGCGGGCGTTCGAGAAAGGCGTGCGAGTCCTGGCCTTGACCGATCACGACACCCTCGAGGGCCTCGACGAGGCCCGGCACGCGGCTACCGCGCTGGGGATGCAACTGGTCAACGGCGTCGAATTGTCCTGCACCTGGGGCGGCGCGACCATTCATGTCCTGGGCTACGGTTTTGACGTGAATGCCGCGCCGTTGGTCGAGGCCATCGCCAGATTGCATGATGGCCGCTGGCTACGCTCCGAGGAAATCAGCCGCAAACTGGCGCTCAAAGGCATGCCAGGGGCGCTGGATGGCGCTCGGGAGATCCAGCAGGAGCTGGGCGACAGCGGTAACGCGCCGGCCCGCCCGCATTTCGCCGACTGGATGGTGCGTGAAGGTTTCGTCAAGGACCGCGCCGAGGCGTTTCGCAAATGGCTGGGTGCCGGCAAGCTGGGCGACGTCAAGCAACACTGGCCGACTTTGGAGGACACCGTCGAAACCCTGCGCGCGGCCAAGGCCTGGGTCAGTCTGGCACACCCATGGCACTATGAATTCACACGCAGCAAGCGCCGTCGTCTGATTGCCGACTATATTCAAGCGGGGGGCCACGCCATCGAAGTGGTCAATGGTTACCAGCCTGCCGAGCAAGTGGGCAGCCTGGCCATCCTGGCCCGCGAGTTCGGTCTGCTGGTCAGCGCCGGCAGTGATTTTCATGGCCCTGGAGGCTGGTCGGAGATCGGTGAATACCGGCCGCTCCCGGAGGATCTGCCGCCGCTATGGTGTCGATTCAAACATGACCCAGTTATTGCCGCCGTCTGAACAGGTAGAGAATGTGAGTCAATTTTTCCAGATTCATCCGGAAAACCCGCAGGCGCGCCTGATCAAACAGGCTGTCGAAATCATCCGCAAGGGCGGGGTGGTGATTTATCCCACGGACTCCTCCTACGCCATAGGTTGCCAGATCGGCGACAAGGTGGCCGTGGAGCGCGTTCGACGCCTGCGACAGCTGGATGAGAAGCACAACTTCGCACTGATCTGCAGCGACCTGTCGCAACTAGGCCTGTTCGCCAAGATCGACACCGGCACGTTCCGCATTCTCAAAGCCCATCTGCCGGGGCCCTATACCTTCATTCTCAACGCCACCCGCGAAGTGCCGCGGCTGTTGTTGCACCCGAAGAAACGTACCATCGGCCTGCGCGTGCCGAGCCACCCGATTGCCCTGGCGCTGCTGGCTGAACTGGGTGAACCGTTGATGAGCGTGACCCTGATCATGCCCGGCGATGAAGACCCGTTGACCGATCCGCACGAAATGCGCCAGTTGCTTGAACACCAGGTCGATCTGATCATCGATGGCGGCTTCGGCGGGATCAAGGCGTCCACGGTGATCAGCCTTGCCGACGGCGAGCCGGAAGTCATTCGCGTTGGTTGCGGCGACCCTGCGCCGTTCATGGTCGAGGCCTAGATGTCTGCAGTAGAACCCGTCGACAGTCAGGCCGGGGCCCAGCAAGAGCTGCCTTTCGCCATGGTCTATGGCCAGGCGGTCATGGAAATGCCGCTGGACCTGTACATCCCGCCGGATGCCCTCGAGGTCTTTCTTGAGGCGTTCGAAGGCCCGCTCGACCTGCTGCTGTACCTGATCCGCAAACAGAACATCAACATTCTCGACATCCCTGTGGCGGAGATCACTCGCCAGTACATGGGCTACGTCGAGTTGATGCAGTCGGTGCGCCTGGAACTGGCCGCCGAGTATTTGGTGATGGCCGCGATGCTGGCCGAGATCAAGTCGCGGATGCTGCTGCCACGGGCCGAAACCGTCGAAGACGAAGAGGACGACCCCCGCGCCGAACTGATCCGCCGCTTGCAGGAGTATGAACGCTTCAAGGCCGCGGCCGAAGGCATCGATGGCCTGAGCCGCGTCGGTCGTGATGTGGTGGTGCCCAAGCTGGACGCCCCTGAAGCCCGGGCACGCAAGCTGTTGCCGGACGTGCGCTTGTCAGAGCTGCTGTTGTCCATGGCCGAAGTCTTGCGCCGTGGCGACATGTTTGAAAGCCACCAGGTCAGCCGCGAGGCGTTGTCGACCCGCGAACGCATGAGTGATGTGCTGGAACGCCTCAAGGGCGGCGGGTTCGTGCCGTTTGTCGAGCTGTTCACCGCTGAAGAAGGGCGCCTGGGGGTGGTGGTGACCTTTATGGCGATCCTTGAATTGGTCAAGGAATCCCTGGTCGAGCTGGTGCAGAATGAGCCATTTGCCGCGATCCACGTGCGAGCCCGAGCCGAATAACGAGTCGAAACATGAACCTGACTGAACCCCGTGATCTGGCACCCTTGCTTGAAGCCTTTCTGTTGGCCTCGGGAAAGCCGCAATCTTTGGAAAGCCTGTTCGAACTCTTCGAGGAGGGTGAGCGCCCGGAACCACCGGTCTTCAAGAAGGCCCTGACGATTCTCGCCAAGTCCTGCGATGGCCGCGCCTTTGAATTGAAGGAAGTGGCCTCGGGGTATCGCCTGCAGATTCGCGAGAAGTTTGCGCCGTGGGTCGGGCGCCTGTGGGAAGAGCGCCCGCAGCGTTACTCTCGGGCGATGCTGGAAACCATGGCGCTGATTGCCTATCGCCAGCCGATCACCCGTGGCGAAATCGAAGACGTGCGGGGCGTGGCGGTCAACAGCAACATCGTCAAGACCTTGATGGAGCGCGAGTGGATCCGCATCGTCGGCTACCGCGACGTGCCCGGTAAACCGGCGATGTTCGCCACCACCAAGGCGTTCCTCGACCACTTCAACCTGAAGAACCTCGACGACCTGCCGCCGCTGGCGGAACTGCGCGAGCTGGAACCGGACCCGGTGCTCGACTTCGACGACGCCCCCGTACCCGCCGGGTTGCAAGAGTTGGCCGATGCCAGCGCCGAGCCGGAAGAACCCAAGGAAGAAACCAGTTTCCACACGCTGTTGCTGGAACTGGACAGCATGGAGGAGGGGATCAAGACCGACTTCGACGATTTGCTGCGTGATGGTGCGCTGCCTGAGTTCGATCCGGAACAGTCGGTCATCGAGCCAGAAGTCGAAGCGGCACAACCCGAGCCTGGGCCGGAAGGCGAGCCTGAGCCGGAGACTGAGCCGGAGCAGGACGACGATATCCTCGGCGTTGCCGAAGCCCGGGAAAAACTCCTGGCCGCCGTTGCCGCCCTTGAACAGCCGAAACCCGAGCCGGAGCTGTCGGACGAAGAGGCCGAAGCCCAGGCCCTGGCTGAAGCCATCGAAGCCGAACGCCGCCAATTCGAAGATTGATACGATTCTTGAGAGCTGTGAAGATCCATTGTGGGAGCGGGCTTGCTCGCGAAGAGGGCGTGTCAGACGACATCTTTGTTGGCTGACCTGACGCATTCGCGAGCAAGTCGGATCGCCGCACCGCCGCTCCCACAGGGGGATTGTGTTCATAGCAAAACAGCGAACCACCGGTCGGCGGAAAAACAAATAACCTTGCCTTGATCAGCTAGTCTCTGATGCGCAAACGCCCTCATGCGCGTATGATTCGCGACCCTTCGGCGATCCCTTCGCCCAAGTACCCAGTTTTCAGACCACACCGGGAGGTGCCCAGATGAGTATCAAAGACCAGCAAGACGACCAGCCAATCGGCCCAGCAGGCGAAAAACTGCAGAAAGTCCTCGCCCGTATCGGCGTCGGCTCGCGCCGTGACGTGGAAGCCTGGATCAGCCACGGCCGCATCAAGGTCAACGGTAAAGACGCCACCCTTGGCCAGCGCGTCGACATGCACGACGCTATCACCATCGATGGCAAGGTGATCAAGCGCGAAGAGGCCGCCGAGTCGGTGCGTCGCGTGATCATGTACAACAAGCCCGACGGCGAGATCTGCACCCGTGTCGACCCGGAAGGCCGTCCGACCGTGTTCGACAAGATGCCGCGCCCTAAAGAGGGACGCTGGATCAACATCGGTCGTCTGGACATCAACACCACCGGTTTGCTGATGTTCACCACCGACGGTGAACTGGCCAACCGCCTGATGCACCCTTCCTACGAAATGGACCGTGAATACGCGGTACGTGTGCGCGGCGAAGTCGATGACGAAATGATCGAGCGCCTGAAGGCTGGTGTTGTCCTCGAAGACGGCCCGGCAAAGTTCACCGACATCAAGCAGGCGCCAGGCGGTGAAGGTTTCAACCACTGGTATCACTGCGTGGTGATGGAAGGTCGCAACCGCGAAGTTCGTCGCCTGTGGGAATCCCAGGGCCTGGTGGTCAGCCGTCTGAAGCGCGTGCGTTTCGGTCCGGTGTTCCTCAACTCCGACCTGCCGATGGGCCGCTGGCGCGAAATGAGCCAGTACGAAGTCGACATCCTGAGTGCCGAGGTTGGCCTGACGCCGGTCGCGATGCCGCAGATGAACGCCAAGAGCAAGGACAAGCTTGACCGGATGCAGCGCAAATCGTCGCGTCCAATGGCCAAGACCGAGCGCGTGCGTACCCTGCGTCCAGCCGCTGGGGCTCCTGCCGCTCCTGTTGCTCCACGGGCAAGCCGTGAGCCGCAGATCGAAGGCGAGCGCCCAGGGCGCAAGCCAGCCGCCCGCCAGGACGGCGAACGCGGGCCGCGCACGCCCCGTCCGGCCAATGGCCGTACCGAGCGGGGCGAAGGTCGTGGTACGCCGGTAGCCGATCGCCCGGCCGACACCAAGCGCCCGGCCAAGCCAGCGCCGAAGCGTCCGGGGATCAAACTGGTCGACGGCGATACCCCATCGGGCAATCGCCGTGGCGCACCGGCCGGTTCGGGCCAGCGTCCAGGCTTTGGTCGTCGCAAGCCTGAGTAATCGGTAAGCGCTTCATAAAAAAACGCCAACCTTCGGGTTGGCGTTTTTTTTGGGTCAGGCTTCAGTGGTGAGGTGTTTTCAATGGCCTCTTTGCGGGCAAGCCTGCTCCCACAGGGGGGGGCGGAGTTGTTTGGTCGAAATGCGATCCATTGTGGGAGCGGGCTTGCCCGCGAAGACGATAGCGGCAACACCACACTCTCCCGAATGGAAACCCGATGTTACGGCCTGTAAAGAAATCCTGACAAAAATCACGGATTAACCCCGTGGAATCGCCATTCCCCGAATGCCGTAAGAAAACGCTTACGCAACAGCGTCTTCCTTCCTCCTTCCAGCCCTCTGGCCCGCTTGTTTCACTGCTCCATGCAGGGTGTTATGCGCGCCATGCCTGTCGTGCAGGTGCATAACAAAAAGGAGGCGCAATGAACGCCGTATTCCATCTCCATCTCTCTGCGAGGGGCGGTTTTCCTGCCTTTCCCGTCGATGATCCGCAAGGGTCTGACCCATTTTTTGCAGCCGCCCGAGCCTCTCGGGGCGGACACAGGCAATCCCGGCCATAGACACGCTTGTCCAGCGGGTCTGGCAGCAGGGGGTTACAGGTGTACAATGCGCCGCGTTTTACCTGTGACCTCCTGCGCATCTGCGCAAACCTCAAGGCTATCCGCCTTGTTCACTCCGTCGCGTCACGAGCGTGTCGGGTTCGATTTCGTCACAGATAAAAACAAACAGGTGACGCATGACCGTTGTAATTACGCTGAACTCCTGGTGCCTGCGCTGGGGTTTGATCGGTGCCGCTTAACGCCTTTCTTGAGCAGCAACGTCTACTGAACATCATCAAACCTTGCGTGAGACCCTTTTCATGAGTGGACAAAACCCGCAATCAGGCGAGCTGAAACGCGGCCTGAAAAATCGCCACATTCAATTGATCGCCCTCGGTGGCGCGATCGGTACCGGCTTGTTCCTCGGTTCGGCCGGGGTACTGAAATCCGCCGGTCCGTCGATGATCCTCGGCTACGCCATCTGCGGCTTCATCGCCTTCATGATCATGCGCCAACTGGGTGAAATGATCGTCGAGGACCCGGTGGCCGGTTCCTTCAGCCACTTCGCGCACAAGTACTGGGGCGGCTTTGCCGGCTTCCTGTCGGGCTGGAACTGCTGGATCCTGTACATTCTGGTGGGCATGTCGGAGCTGACCGCGGTCGGCAAATACATCCACTACTGGGCACCGGACATCCCGACCTGGGCCTCCGCAGCTGCCTTCTTCGTGCTGATCAACGCCATCAACCTGGCCAACGTCAAAGTGTTCGGCGAGGCTGAGTTCTGGTTCGCGATCATCAAGGTCGTGGCGATCGTCGGCATGATTGCCCTGGGCAGCTACCTGCTGGTCAGCGGTAATGGCGGCCCGCATGCAGCGGTCAGCAACCTGTGGTCCCACGGTGGCTTCTTCCCGAACGGCGTCAGCGGTCTGGTGATGGCCATGGCGTTCATCATGTTTTCCTTCGGTGGCCTGGAAATGCTCGGTTTCACCGCTGCCGAAGCCGACAAGCCGAAAACCGTGATCCCGAAAGCCATCAACCAGGTGATCTACCGGATCCTGATTTTCTACATCGGTGCCCTGGTGATCCTGCTGTCGTTGACGCCGTGGGACAGCTTGCTGACCACCCTGAACGCCTCCGGTGATTCCTATAGCGGCAGCCCGTTCGTGCAAGTGTTCTCGATGCTGGGCAGCAACACCGCCGCGCACATCCTCAACTTCGTGGTCCTGACCGCGGCGTTGTCGGTGTACAACAGCGGCACCTACTGCAACAGCCGCATGCTGCTGGGCATGGCCGAGCAGGGCGACGCGCCGAAGGGCCTGGCGAAGATCGACAAGCGCGGCGTGCCAGTGCGTTCGATCCTGGCCTCGGCCGCCGTGACCCTGATCGCGGTACTGCTGAACTACCTGATCCCGCAGAACGCGCTGGAACTGCTGATGTCGTTGGTGGTTGCTACCTTGGTGATCAACTGGGCGATGATCAGCTACTCGCACTTCAAGTTCCGCCAGCACATGAACAAGACCAAACAGACGCCGCTGTTCAAGGCTCTGTGGTACCCGTACGGCAACTACATCTGCCTGGCGTTCGTAGTGTTCGTCCTTGGCGTGATGCTGTTGATTCCGGGGATCCAGACATCGGTGTATGCGATTCCGGTGTGGCTGGTGTTCATGTGGGTCTGCTACGGCATCAAGAACAAGCGCAGTGCGCAACATGCATTGCAGGCAGCAATGAAGTAACTCAGTCGCAGAAACAACGAACCCGGCCAAGTGCCGGGTTTGTTGTTTCTGAGCCATGCGCAACGTAGGAGCTGCCGAAGGCTGCGATCTTTTGATCCTTGCTTTGAAAAGAAAAGTCAAAAGATCGCAGCCTTCGGCAGCTCCTACAGGGTTCGATCGGCAGTCAGTCCATCATTCGCGGTATCCTGCACGTTCTGAATACGGACGCTTTTCCATGCTGGTGATTTCCAACAACGTGCAGCTGCCGGATGCCGAGATCGAGTTGACGGCCATTCGCGCCCAGGGCGCCGGTGGGCAGAATGTCAACAAGGTCTCAAGTGCCGTGCACCTGCGCTTCGACATACCTGCGTCGTCCTTGCCCGAGTTCTACAAGGAACGGCTGCTGGCGCTGCGCGACAGCCGCATCACCAGCGACGGTGTGTTGATCATCAAGGCCCAGCAGTACCGGACGCAGGAGCAGAACCGCGCCGATGCGCTGTTGCGGCTGACCGAGTTGATCCAGAGTGCCACCAAGGTCGAGAAAAAGCGTCGCCCGACCAAGCCGACCCTCGGCTCGAAGACCCGCCGACTCGAGTCAAAGTCCAAGCGTGGCAACATCAAGGCCGGACGTGGCAAGGTCGATTTCTAGCGGGCGTCCCGCGCTTCGCGTTGCTTCGGTGCCTGTCGGTACAGGTAAAGGCTCAGCAGCAAACCGCTGAGTGCAGCGAGGGCGGCGAACAGGAAGATCGATGCAAAACCAAATCCTGCCGCAATCGCACCGGCGAGCGGTCCGGTGATCCCCAGCGACAAGTCGATGAACAGCGAATAGGCGCCGACGGCTGCGCCTCGGCTGGATGCGGGGACAAGGTTGACCGCCTCCACGCCCAGTGCCGGAAATACCAGGGAAAAGCCGAAGCCGCTTAGCGCCGCGCCCGCCAGAGCCCAATGGGCATCCGGTGCCAACCACAGCAACAGCAATCCCAGGGTTTCCACTGACAGGCAGGCAATGGCCACGCGAAAGCCGCCGAGGCGGTTGATCAGGTTGCCGAACAGCAGGCGCGCGCCGATGAAGCTGGCGCCGAACAGGCTCAGGCACAGCACCGCGTTGTCCCAGTGTTGAGTGGCGTAATACAGGGTGATGAAGGTGGCGATTGTGCCAAAACCGATGGAGCCCAGGGCCAGGCCGCAGCCGTGGGGGAAAACCCGCCCGAGTACGTGCATGAACGGCAGGCGCTCACCGGCAACGATCGGCGCGGCTGTTTTCGGCCAGGCCAGCAGCAGACCGAGCACGGCCAGCAAAACAATGCTCACCCCCATGCTCCACAAACCCAGTTGATGGACGAGCAATACGCCCAGGGGCGCGCCGACAGCCAGTGCGCCATAGCTGGCGATACCGTTCCAGGAGATGACCTTGGCCGTGTTCGCCGCGCCGACCCGGCCGATGCCCCAGCCAATCGAGCCCGAGCCCACCAGGCTTTCGGCACTGCCGAGTACCAGGCGGCCGATCAACAGGCAGATCAGGCTCAAGGTCGGCAGGCTCTGGGTCCAGGCCGAGAGCAACATGAACACCCCGCTCAAGCCGCAACCGGCCAGGCCATACATCACAGCCAGCTTGCTGCCCTTGTTGTCGATGATCTTCCCGGCATAGGGGCGGCTGAGCAGGGTGGCCAGGTATTGCACGCTGATCACCAGCCCCGCGATCACCGCGCCGAAGCCCAGGTCGCTGTGGACGTAACCGGGCAATACGGCCAGGGGGATGCCGATGTTCAGGTAGCCGATGAAGGTGAAAAGGACGATGGAGACAACTTGCAGCGTGACCGCCAGGGGGCGCTGGTTTTCGGGCATGGGTAAAGGTCCACGGTAAAGCAGGATAGATAGGCTGCTTATGATAGCGGTGTGGACGGTCACAGGTCGTGAAAAAGTAAAACTATTTGCCGGGCGGCGTCATTCAGGTTTGGCGGGAGCGACCAATTGCGTGGTGACCAGGGCGGCCAGCGCATTTTCCTGGGTGCCGAAGCGGGCGAGCAAGGTGGCTTGTTTCTCGGGGGAGAGGCGGTTCCAGATCTCGATCATTTTCTCGGCGGTGCCGATCAGGACGCTGGCCTGCGCTTCACTGAATTCATCGGTCATGGTCAGGCTCATTTCAGGCAGTGTGGAAAGCGCATGGTAGCGCTTTCCACACGGTCTGTGCGGCGGGTGTTTCAGTCTTCTCTGTCAGCCTGGCGGCTGTCAGTGGCTTCTTTCGGCTCGGGCTGTTGGGCTCCGGCTTGCTGCGTGGTCGTCTGCTCAGGTTCGTGCAGGCTTGGGAAGGGGAGATTAGGAATCTCGTGCATGGTTGCGCTCCTCGCTAAGTCTGTTGATAGATCTGGTAGATCCGCGCTTTTTAAAAAGCTTGGGCAGGATACAGCACTGAAAATGACAAACGGACTTTTATATCCATTTGTTTCGACGGATGGGATTGTCTAGACATGACTGGAGGAGGGGGCAACACACAGCAAAATATGGGAGCGGCGGTGCGACGATTCGACTTGCTCGCGAAAGCGTTTTAACAGCCAGCATTTAAGTCGACTGATCCGCCGCTTTCGCGAGCAAGCCCGCTCCCACAAGGGTCATGCGCAGACTTTGGCAATCGCCTCGGCCAGCAGATCCAGGCGCGTGGCATCAATCCCCGCCACGTTGGCCCGGCCCGAACTGACCATGTACACGCTGTGATGATCCCGCAGGTTCTTCACTTGCTCAGGCGACAGGCCGGTGTAGGAGAACATCCCGCGTTGCATGCCAATGTGCGCAAAACGCTCGCGCAAACCGTGAGGCTCCAGTGCTTCCACCAGACCGCTGCGCAGTTGGGCGATACGCAGGCGCATGGCTTCCACTTCGTCAGCCCAGAGGTTTTTCAACTCTGTGTCACCGAGGATGGTCGCGACCACGGCAGCGCCGTGATCCGGCGGCGTCGACCACAGGTTGCGGGCGATGTTGGCCAGCTGGCTGCGGATGTCGGTGAGCTTGTCGGCGGTTTTCGCGCAGACAATCAGCGCGCCGGTACGGTCGCGGTACAGGCCGAAGTTCTTCGAGCACGAACTGGTGATCAACAGTTCCGGCAACTCGGCGGCGAACAACCGGGTCGACCAGGCATCCTGTTCCAGCCCGTCGCCGAATCCTTGATAGGCGAAGTCGATCAGTGGCAGCAGTTCGCGCTTGCGTACGACCTCCAGCACCCGCTGCCAGTCATCCCGGGACAGGTCGAAACCGGTCGGGTTGTGGCAGCAGGCGTGCAGCAACACCACGTCACCCTTGGGCGCTTCATTGAGCGCCGCCAGCATGCCGTCGACATCGAGACGGTTGTCACTGCCCACGTACGGGTAGTGGCTGACCTTGACCTTGGCTGCCGCGAAAATCGTTTCGTGGATTGGCCAGGTCGGGTTGCTCAACCATACGCCGCGCCCCGGCAGGCATTGGGCGATGAAGTCCGCGCTCAGGCGCAAAGCCCCGGTGCCGCCCGGCGTCTGGGTGGCGCCGGCGCGTTGTGCGCTGATCAGTTTCGAGTCGGCACCCAGCACCAGCTCATTGATCGCTTTGCCGAACGCCGGTTCGCCGTGACCACCGATGTAGGTCTTGGTGGACTGGCGATCCACCAGGCGCTGCTCGGCCAGCTTCACCGACTGGAGAATCGGCGTCAGGCCCTGGGCGTCCTTGTAGACCCCCACGCCCAGATCGAACTTGCGCGGATTCGGGTCCTGCGCATAGGCCTCCATCAGGCCCAGGATCGGGTCGCCAGGCACTCGACCGATGGCGTCGAAATGCATTACTTGCGCCCCTCGGCATTCTTCGCCACTTCGTCAGTGCGCGCGGCCATGATGAAGTCGTTGCGGTGCAGGCCCTTGATCGAGTGGCTCCACCAGGTCACGGTCACTTTGCCCCACTCGGTCAGCAGGCCTGGGTGGTGGCCTTCGGCCTCGGAGATTTCACCGACGGCGTTGGTGAACGCCAGGGCGTGCTTGAAGTTCTTGAACAGGAAGACCTTTTCCAGCTGCATGATGCTGTCGCGTACTTCGATGTTCCAGTCCGGGATCTGCTTGATCAGGATCGGCAATTCTTCGTCGCTGACTTGTGGGGCGTCGGCGCGGCAGGCTTCGCAATGGGCTTGAGTTAATGCGGTCATGATGTGTTCCTGAAATCGAATGTTGGAAAATCGGCCCTCAGTGCTACCACGCTAATCCAAAGCGATGGTTTCTGACAGGCTCACTTGATTTTAAAAGCGGCGGATCACGCGGCTTTTGGTTTTGGCGGAAATTTCGGTGCGTGCAGACCCATCTGCATCGCTTGCTTGACCATGCCCATGATGTCTTCATGAGCGAGGTCGAACAGACGCTTGAGATTTGGCAATGCGAAGTACACTGGCTGCAGGATGTCGATGCGGTAGGGCGTGCGCATGCATTCCAGCGGATCGAACGCCTGATGCTCAGGCTCGTCCGACAGGCAATACACGGTCTCTTTCGGAGAAGACAGAATGCCGCCGCCGTAGATGCGCTGGCCTTGCGGGGTGTCGACCAGACCGAACTCGATGGTCATCCAGTACAGGCGCGCCAGGTACACGCGTTCTTCCTTGGTCGCCTCGAGGCCGAGCTTGCCGTAGGTGTGGGTGAATTCAGCGAACCACGGGTTGGTCAGCAGCGGGCAGTGACCGAAGATCTCGTGGAAAATGTCCGGCTCTTGCAGGTAGTCCAGTTCTTCGCGGGTGCGAATAAAGGTCGCCACTGGAAACTGCTTGCTGGCCAGCAATTCGAAAAAGGTCTGGAAGGGAATCAGTGCGGGAACCCGGGCAACCTGCCAGCCGGTGGTTTCACCGAGGACCTTGTTGATTTCGCCGAGTTGAGGAATGCGGTCGTGGGGCAGTCCGAGTTTTTCGATACCGTCCAGGTACTCCTGGCACGCACGCCCTTCGATCACTTTCAGTTGACGGGTGATCAGCGTGTTCCACACCGCGTGTTCTTCGGCGGGGTAGTCGATAAAACCTTGCGCATCGGGCTCGCGAGCCACGTATTGCGTCTGCTTCATGCTGCTCTCCTGCTAGGGGATTTCGTTCTTGTTATGTACTGCTATGGACCTAGAAATACCCCAAGGATTGCATTGTTGCAGCAGGTGAGCAGCGACACGCGTAGGAAAAAACCGTAAATTTCGTAAAGTTTTCGTTACGAATTGGTCGCGATCGCGCAGCTATTGAGATTTCCCGGTTTGAAAAACGCTTTGCCTGTCACATAATCTTGACGACTATCTGAGCGACTCGAAAGAAAAATGCGATCGAGCGCGCACCGCAATACCCCTGTGGGAGCGGGCTTGCTCGCGAAAGCGCTGGCACGTCCAACATTGATGTATCAGGCAGGCCGCCTTCGCGAGCAAGTCGAATCGTCGCACCGCCATTCCCACAGGGTTTGCGTTGATACCAACCTTATTCATCGCTTTTCGGGTCTTTATATGCGTATCAAAGTCCACTGCCAGAACCGCATCGGCATCCTGCGCGACATTCTCAACCTGTTGGTGGAGTACGGGATCAACGTGGCCCGCGGTGAGGTGGGCGGTGAGCATGGCAACGCCATCTACCTGCATTGCCCGAACCTGATCAACATTCAGTTCCAGGCCTTGCGTCCGAAATTTGAAGCGATTGCCGGGGTGTTTGGCGTCAAGCGTGTAGGACTGATGCCCAGCGAGCGTCGGCACATGGAGCTCAATGCACTGCTTGGTGCGCTGGAATTCCCTGTGTTGTCGATCGACATGGGCGGTTCCATCGTCGCGGCCAACCGGGCAGCGGCGCAGTTGCTCGGGGTGCGGGTCGACGAAGTGCCGGGGATTCCCCTGTCGCGCTACGCCGAGGATTTCGATTTGCCGGAACTGGTGCGTGCCAACAAGTCGCGGATCAACGGGTTGCGGGTCAAGGTCAAGGGCGATGTGTTCCTGGCCGACATCGCGCCGCTGCAATCGGAGCATGACGACAGCGAGGCCATGGCTGGCGCGGTGCTGACGCTGCACCGCGCCGACCGGGTGGGCGAGCGCATCTACAACGTGCGCAAGCAGGAGCTGCGTGGTTTCGACAGCATCTTCCAAAGCTCGAAAGTCATGGCCGCCGTGGTGCGCGAAGCCCGGCGCATGGCGCCGCTGGATGCGCCGCTGTTAATAGAAGGGGAGACTGGCACCGGCAAGGAATTGCTGGCGCGGGCCTGCCATCTGGCCAGTCCTCGTGGGCAATCGCCGTTGATGGCGCTCAACTGCGCCGGTCTGCCGGAGTCCATGGCCGAGACGGAATTGTTCGGTTACGGCCCCGGTGCATTCGAAGGGGCGCGGGCCGAAGGCAAGCTCGGGCTGCTGGAACTGACGGCGGGCGGTACGCTGTTTCTCGATGGCGTCGGGGAGATGAGCCCGCGCTTGCAGGTGAAATTGCTGCGCTTCCTGCAGGACGGCTGCTTTCGCCGTGTAGGCAGTGATGAAGAGGTCTACCTCGACGTGCGAGTGATCTGCGCGACCCAGGTCGACCTGTCCGAATTGTGCGCTCGCGGCGAGTTCCGCCAGGACCTCTATCACCGCTTGAATGTGTTGTCGCTGCACATCCCGCCGTTGCGCGAATGCCTCGACGGTTTGACGCCGCTGGTGGAGCACTTCCTCGACCAGGCCAGCCGGCAGATTGGTTGCCCGCTGCCGAAACTGGCCCCGGCGGCCATGGAGCGGCTCAGTCATTACCATTGGCCGGGTAACGTACGGCAACTGGAGAACGTGCTGTTCCAGGCGGTTTCCCTGTGCGACGGCGGCACGGTCAAGGCCGAGCACATTCGTTTGCCGGACTATGGCGTGCGTCAGCCCCTTGGCGACTTTTCGCTGGAAGGAGGGCTGGACGAGATCGTTGGGCGTTTCGAGAAGGCGGTGCTGGAGCGGCTGTATTCCGAGCATCCGAGCAGTCGGCAACTGGGCAAGCGCCTGGGGGTTTCGCATACCACCATTGCCAACAAGTTGCGTGAGTATGAGGTGGGTAAGGACAACAGCATTTAAGATCAAAAGATCGCAGCCTTCGGCAGCTCCTACGTCGAACCCTGTAGGAGCTGCCGAAGGCTGCGATCTTTTGATCCGTTGCCGCGAAGCGGCATGACACCGCCGGTTTTTCGTCTCTGATACAAATCACCATTCCCTTCTGATTCCTCAAAGTCCCCTGTTTGCCGGGCCTCGCGCTGCCAAAAACAAGTTGGTCTGCAAATTGCTTATGGCTCAGCAGTACAGCAGTGGACGGCAAACGTCCGGCAGGCAGAGGAACAATTGTGGACAAGTACCTTTATGTGGCAATGACCGGCGCCAGCCAGAATGCACTGGCGCAAAAGGCTCATGCCAACAACCTCGCGAACATCTCCACCAACGGTTTCCAGAAAGACCTGGAGCAAGCCCGTTCGATGCCGGTGTTCGGTGACAGCTTTCCGGCGCGTGCGTTTGCCATGTCCGAACGCCCGGGCACGGATTTCTCCCCTGGTTCACTGGTGGAAACCGGTCGCGACCTCGACGTTGCCGTGCAAGGCAACGGCTGGATTGCCGTGCAGACGCCCGATGGCACTGAAAGCTACGTGCGCACCGGCAGCCTGAACGTTGACGCCCTGGGCGTGTTGCGCGCCGGCAACGGCATGCCGGTCATAGGCAATGGCGGGCCGATTGCCGTACCGCCGGAGCAGCAGATCGAAGTCGGCGAGGATGGCACCATCAGCATCCGCGCGTTGGGCGAAGGTCCCCGGGTGATGGCGGAAGTCGACCGCATCAAGCTGGTCAACCCGGACCTCAAGAACATGACCAAGGGTCTGGATGGTTCGATCCATACCAAGGACGGCCAACCGGCGCAGGCCGATGCCAACGTCAAGCTGGTGTCCGGTTTCCTCGAGTCGAGCAACGTCAATGCCGTGGAAGAGATGACCTCGGTACTGGCCTTGGCCAAGCAGTTCGAGCTGCACATCAAGATGATGAACACCGCCAAAGACGATGACCAGGCCATGGCTCGGGTCTTGCAGATCAGCTAATTACCAGAACGTCGCGCCGTAAAACAGGCGCACGAGGAGAATCGAATGCTTCCGGCTCTATGGGTTGCCAAGACAGGTCTGTCCGCCCAGGACACCAACCTGACGACCATTTCCAACAACCTGGCCAACGTGTCGACCACGGGTTTCAAACGTGACCGCGCCGAGTTCCAGGATCTGCTCTACCAGATCAAGCGCCAGCCTGGCGCCCAGTCGACCCAGGACAGCGAACTGCCGTCGGGCCTGCAACTGGGTACCGGTGTGCGCATCGTCGGCACCCAGAAAAACTTCACCGCCGGTAGCCTGCAAACCACCGAGCAGCCGCTGGACATGGCCATCGACGGTCGCGGTTTCTTCCAGATCCTGCAACCGGACGGCACCACGTCCTATACCCGTGACGGTACGTTCCACCTGGACTCCAACGGCCAGATCGTCAATGCCAGCGGCTTTGCCCTGGAGCCGGCCATTGTCATTCCGAACGAAGCGCAGACCTTCACGGTCGGCCGCGACGGCACCGTGTCCATCACCGTTGCCGGCAACCCGGCAGCCCAGGTGATCGGCAACCTGCAAACCGCCGACTTCATCAACCCGGCCGGCCTGCAGGCCGTGGGCAACAACCTGTTCCTGGAAACCGCCGCCAGCGGCGCGCCGCAAGTCGGCACTCCGGGCCTGAACGGTTTCGGCTCCACGCTGCAGAACACCCTGGAAACGTCCAACGTCAGCACCGTTGAGGAGATGGTCAACATGATCACCACCCAGCGCGCCTACGAGATGAACTCCAAGGTGATCTCCACCGCCGACCAGATGCTCTCGTTCGTAACGCAGAATCTGTAATCAAGTCTATGTGGCGGCCATTGGGCCGCCTGCAACACCGTGAGGTAGGGTCATGAATCGCTATGTATCTGTTCTGGCACTGAGTGGGATCACCGCGCTCGCAGGTTGCGTGCCTGCGACGCCCAAGCCCAATGACCCTTACTACGCTCCGGTGTTGCCGCGCACGCCGTTGCCGGCGGCCGCGAACAATGGCTCGATCTATCAGGCCGGTTTCGAACAGAATCTGTACACCGACCGCAAGGCGTTCCGGATCGGTGACATCATCACCATCACCCTGAACGAAAGGACCCAGGCCAGCAAAAACGCCAACTCGCAAATTGGCAAGAACAGCAAGGCCAACATCGGCCTGAGTTCGCTGTTCGGCAGCAGCGCCACCACCAACAACCCGTTCGGCGATGGCGACCTGAGCCTGAGTGCCAGCTACGAAGGTGACCGCGCGACCAAGGGTGACAGCAAGGCGGCTCAGGGCAACACCCTGACCGGTTCGATCACGGTCACCGTCGCCGATGTGTTGCCCAACGGCATCATCGCGGTACGCGGCGAAAAGTGGATGACCCTCAACACCGGCGATGAGCTGGTGCGGATTGCCGGCCTGGTTCGCGCCGATGACATCGCCACCGACAATACCGTGCCGTCGACCCGTGTCGCCGATGCGCGCATCACCTACTCGGGCACCGGTTCGTTTGCCGATGCGAGTCAGCCGGGCTGGTTCGACCGTTTCTTCCTCAGCCCGCTGTTCCCTTTCTAGGTGGCTACGTTGAATTTCAGAAGTCTCATGATGGCTGCGTTCCTGATGTCCGCAGCGTTCAACGTTCAAGCCGAGCGCCTGAAGGACATCGCCAGCATTTCCGGCGTGCGTTCCAACCAATTGATCGGCTACGGCCTGGTGGTCGGGCTAAACGGCACCGGCGACCAGACGACGCAGACCCCGTTCACCCTGCAGACCTTCAACAACATGCTCTCGCAGTTCGGCATCAAGGTGCCGCCGGGTTCGGGCAACGTGCAGTTGAAGAACGTCGCGGCGGTGTCGATCAGTGCCGATTTGCCGGCGTTCGCCAAGCCGGGTCAGCAGGTCGATATCACTGTTTCATCCATCGGTAACTCCAAGAGCCTGCGTGGCGGCACCTTGCTGTTGACGCCACTCAAGGGTATCGACGGTAACGTCTATGCGGTGGCCCAGGGCAACCTGGTGGTCGGCGGTTTCGATGCGGAAGGGCGAGACGGCTCGAAGATTACCGTCAACGTTCCGTCGGCCGGTCGCATCCCCGGTGGTGCGTCGGTGGAGCGTTCGGTGCCGAGCGGTTTCAACCAGGGCAACAGCCTGACGCTGAACCTCAACCGTTCTGACTTCACCACCGCCAAGCGCATCGTCGACAAGATCAACAACATGCTCGGCCCTGGCGTGGCCCAGGCCATCGACGGCGGTTCGATTCGCGTGACCGCGCCGCTCGATCCGAGCCAGCGCGTCGATTACCTGTCGATCCTGGAAAATCTCGAAGTCGATCCGGGCCAGGCGGTGGCCAAAGTCATCATCAACTCCCGTACCGGCACCATCGTGATCGGCCAGAACGTCAAGGTTTCCCCGGCCGCCGTGACCCACGGCAGCCTGACCGTGACCATTACCGAAGACCCGATCGTCAGCCAGCCCGGCCCTCTGTCCAATGGCACGACGGCGGTGGTACCCCGTTCGAAGGTCAACGCCCAGCAGGAAGCCAAGCCGATGTTCAAGTTTGGCCCCGGCACCACCCTCGACGAAATCGTGCGGGCGGTGAACCAGGTTGGCGCGGCACCGGGTGACTTGATGGCGATCCTCGAAGCGCTGAAGCAGGCCGGCGCCCTGCAAGCCGATCTGATCGTGATCTGAGGACGGCCATCGTGGATATGCGCAAGAGCGGTCTGGTCAGCAGCAGCGATTCGGGCTCCTATTCGGACCTCAATCGCCTGAATCAGCTCAAGGTCGGCGACAAGAACAGCGACGGCAATATGCGCAAGGTGGCGCAGGAGTTCGAATCGCTGTTCCTCGGTGAGATGCTCAAGTCCATGCGCTCGGCAACCGAAGCGCTGGGGCAGGACAACCCGATGAACACGCCGGCGGCCAAGCAGTACCAGGAAATGTACGATCAGCAGCTGGCCGTTTCCATGTCCCGCGAGGGCGGTGGTATTGGTTTGGCGGACGTGCTGATGCGCCAGATGTCGAAGAACAAGCCGTTGGCGCCGGGCGAGGCGGCCGCTGCATCGCTGGCCAAGCAAGAGGCTGCCAAGGCCGCCATGCAGACACCGGTGGCGGCCGGCACGGTGGCAATCAATGGCCCGTTGTCGCGGGTCAATGGCCAGCGTCCGTTGTGGGCTTCGCGCTCAATCCATACGCCACAAGAGGCGGGCGAGGGTGCTCATCGCAATGACATGGCGCTGATCAATCAGCGACGCCTGGCACTGCCACCGAAACTGGCTGACCGGCTGTTGGCCGGGCTGGTGCCTTCGGCGACGACCGCTGCCACCACGATGCTCAACCGGACAGCCTTGCCAGAGCGCACGACGAACACCGGCACGGGGCCGCTGTACAACGGCGACTGGCTGGCGACCGCGCAACAATCCTCCTCTGGAGGCATGCAGATCTACGGTCGCGCCATGGCGCAGATTCCGCTGGCGCCGGCGAAGAAAGCCTTCAGTTCCGCCGACCAGTTCGTCAACACCATGTTGCCGATGGCCAAGGAGGCCGCCGCACGGATTGGGGTCGATCCACGTTACCTGGTGGCTCAGGCGGCCCTGGAAACCGGCTGGGGCAAGTCGGTAATGCGTGCCCAGGACGGCAGCAGCAGCCACAACCTGTTCGGCATCAAGGCCGGCAATAGTTGGCAGGGCAATTCGGCGCGGGCGATCACCAGCGAATTCAGGAACGGGCAGATGGTCAAGGAGACGGCCGAGTTCCGCTCCTACGACTCCTACAAGGACAGTTTCCACGACCTTGTAACTTTGTTGCAGACCAACAATCGCTATCAAGATGTCGTGAAGTCGGCCGATAACCCAGAACAGTTTGTACGCGAGTTGCAGAGAGCCGGTTACGCAACCGATCCGAACTACGCGAGCAAGATTTCGCAGATAGCCAGGCAGATGACGAGTTACCAGAACTACGCTGCGGCGGGCGTTTCCACTACGCCTTTATAGGCACAAGGTATAAGGTCTGAATCATGAGTTTGCTCAATATCGGGATGTCGGGGCTGAGTGCTGGCCATAACTCGTTGGTGACGACTGGCAACAACATTGCCAACGTCGACACCGCCGGGTACTCGCGCCAGCAAACCGTGCAGGGCACCAAGGGGGCGATTCAGTACGGCAATGTCTACGTCGGCACCGGCACGACGCTGGCCGATGTGCGCCGGGTATACAACAGCTACCTCGATGCACAGTTGCAGACCACAACGTCGCTCAACAGTGATTCGGCGGCGTACCTTGGGCAAGTCACGCCACTCGATACCTTGCTGTCTGACAGTGGCACCGGTCTCAATGGTGCCTTGACCAAATTCTTCGCCTCGGTACAGAACGTCAATGCCAAACCGGGCGACGACGCCTCCCGCCAGTTGTTGCTCAGCGATGCCCAAGCCCTGAGCAATCGTTTCAATTCAGTGTCCAGTCAGTTGAAGTCGCAGAACGCGAACATCAACGGCAACCTGACGAACATGGCTGATCAGGTCAACAAACTGGCTACTACCGTGGCGCAGTTGAACAAGAAGATCAGCGAAATTTCCAGCACCGGCGGCTCGCCGAACGAACTGCTCGACGCTCGCAACGAAACCATGCGCCAGCTTTCGACCTTCACCGGTGCACAATATGTTGAGCGCGAGGGCAACGTAGATATCTATCTGGGCAGCGGTCAGCCGCTGGTGATTGGCGATACGGTTAACAAGCTGGAGGCTGTCCCAGGTAAAGATGATCCGGGACGTTTGTCGCTGCAGCTCAATCGTGGTTCGAGCACCATCGACATCACCTCGATCATGACCGGTGGTGAAATCGGCGGCCTGCTGCGTTATCGCAGCGAAGTACTCGATCCGGCCATGAACGAGTTGGGGCGCGTGGCGCTGGTCGTCGCCGATCAGATGAACAGTGTCCAGGCTCAGGGCATCGACAAGAACGGTGATTTCGGTTCGAACCTGTTCAACAGCATCAACAGTGCCGCGCAGATGTCTCAGCGCAGTATCGCTTCTACCGGCAACAGTGCCGGTTCCGGTAACTTCGATGTGAGCATCGAGGACACCGGCAAGCTGACCATCAATGATTACAAGGTCACGTTCACGAGCGCTACCGACTTCACCGTTCAGCGTCTGCCGGATAACACATCGATGGGTAGCTTCAGCACGGCGACCACGCCTGCGCCGGTGATAGATGGGTTCTCGATGTCGTTCAACGGTGGCGCAGCCAAGGGCGATACCTTCAAATTCACCCCGACACGTAATGCGGCAACCAGCATAAAGACCGAGATGACGGACTCCAAGCGTCTGGCGATCGCCGCGCCATTGGGCGCAGCGATCGCGGCGGGTGGTAGCGGTACGTTGACCATTCCGGCCAGTGGTCAGCCGACCCTGACCACGAAATTTGATATCTACGACTCGGCCACCACCACTGCGATGCAGAACGGCCTGAAAAACTCCATGCCGACCAAGGTCGTGTTTGGCGATGTTTCCGCCGACGGCACCAGCCAGACTTACCAGTTCCTGGATGCCAAAGGTGGCGTTATCAGCAGCGGCACTATCAAGCCGGGTGAAAACAACACCCTGAGTCTGACGGTACCGCTCAAGGACGCTACCGGTGCACCGATCCCGCCTGCACCTGCCACTCAGTACACCGTCAGCTTCGACATGGCCGTTGCCGGCTCCCCGGGCAAAGGCACCGCCATCAACGTCTCGCTCAGCCAGCCAGGCACGCTGGACAACCGTAGCGGCACGGCGCTGGCGAATTTGCAGACCAAGCAAACCGTGGACACAGGGTCGGCGAGCAAGGGCATTTCCCTGAACGATGCTTACGGCAAACTGGTTGAGGGTGTCGGCTCCAAGGCAGCCCAAGGCAAGCTGGACAGTGCTGCGACCGGCGCCATCCTGGCCAATGCCAAGGGCGCTCGTGACTCGCTTTCAGGTGTCGATCTCGACGAGGAAACCGGCAACCTGGTCAAGTATCAACAGTATTACACCGCCTCTTCGCAGATCATCAAGGCTGCGCAGGAAACCTTCAGCGTACTGATCAACAGTCTTTAAGGAGTCGTAGCTAATGCGCATTTCTACCGCCCAGTTTTACGAGTCCTCGGCAGCAAACTATCAAAAGAACTTTGCCAACGTCGTTAAAAGCAGCGAAGAGGTCAGCAGCCTCGTTCGTGTAAATACCGCCGCTGACGATCCGGTTGGCGCATCGCGTTTGCTGCAATTGGGGCAGCAAGCTTCGATGCTTGATCAGTACAAGACCAACACCAGTACCATCAAGGCGACGCTGGGTCAGGCCGAATCGGTGATGACCAGCATCAACAACGTGTTGCAACGTGCCAAGGAGCTGGCAATCGGTGCCAATAATGCCAGCTACACCGATGCGGACCGCCAGGCCAATGCCTCGGAGCTGGGTCAGATTGAAGCGCAATTGCTGAGCCTGATGAACAGCCAGGACGAAAACGGCAAATACATTTTTGCCGGTTCCAAGGGCAATACCGTACCGTTTACCCACAACTCGGATGGCACCTACAGCTACAACGGTGATCAGGTGACCCTGGATCTGCCGGTGGGTGATGGCATGTCGATGGCCAGTAATATCACGGGTTGGGATGTGTTCCAACAGGCGATCAACACCAGCCGCAGCCAGGTTACTCCCTCGGTGAATGATGGTCTGGCGAATCTGTCCAACGGGCAAGTGACGTCGAACGTGGCGTACAACAATAAATTCCGTGGCGGCGAGCCTTACACCATTGAATATGTCAGCGGTACCCAACTGAAAATTACCGATGGGGCTGGTAACGACAGAACTTCCGAGCTTTCGAATGGCGGAGTGGTCGGCACTGGCGTGAACCAGACCGTGAGCTTCCGCGGCGTGGATCTGACCCTGAGCGTCAACCTGCCGGCCGGTACCAGCTCTTCGGCACTCATCGGTCGTACGTTCAAACTGGCGGCCAAACCAGACACCTTCAACGTGGCACGCAGCCCGGGCAACCCGTCACAAACCCAGGTGACCGGCACCAACGTGACGGATCCGGCTGCCTATAAAGCCAGCTTTCCGAGTGGTTCGGCCGTTCTGAAGTTCACCAGCGCCACCGATTTCGACTTGTACGCGGCACCGATTGCCGCGGACAGCAGCCCAGTCTCCAGCGGCACGATGGTCGGCAACGTGGCGACCGCGTCGGGTGTGAGTTTCACGTTGAACGACACCGCGACTGACCCATTGGAAGCTGGCGATCAGTTCAACGTGGCGGTCAATACCCACGAAACCCAGAACATTCTGGATACCGTGAACCAGCTGAAAAACGCACTGAATACTCCAACCGACGGTGATGCCGTTGCCACCCAAAAGCAATTGTCGGCAATGACGTCGGGTATGGCCAACCTGGCCAGTGGTATTGACCAGGTGTCCGTCGGTTTGAGTTCGGTCGGTGGTCGCGGTTCGGCGCTGGATACTCAAAGCGACACTAATCAGGCATTGGTGTTGGCAAACTCTCAGACGCAATCGGCGATTCGTGATTCCGATTCGGCGGAAGTGATGACGCGGCTCACCTTGCAGCAGACCATGTTGCAAGCATCGCAGTTGGCGTTCAGCAAAATCTCCCAGTTGGGGCTGTTTAATAAGGTTTGAGGATATTTGAGGTCGTACCACTAACTCGGTGTGCTCTAGTTTATGTTCGCTTGAAATTGGCGAGCTTTTTTGTCAAGGACATAAGTCGTGAAGTTATATCCACTCGTCACTATCGTCATACCTGCTTTCTACTCGCGTTTTTTTGAGATGGCGATACAGAGTGCGGTAGATCAGACTTATGAAAACCTGGAGATCATCGTCTGCGATGATAGTGATGATGATGAGATCGAGCAGATGGTCATGGCCAGGATTCATGCGGGCCAGTCTGGCATACGTTATCTGCGTAATTCGCAACGTCTTGGATTCGCCGACAATCTTCAGCGGTGCGTGGACAATGCCCAGGGTGAGTTCATCAAGGTGTTGTGTGACGATGATCTACTGCTCGCGCATTGCGTGAGCGATCAGGCCCTTGCTCTGAATAGCTGCGCGGAGTCTAAACTTGTAATTTCTCCGCGTTTGTTCTCTGATGAAAATAATTACATCCTGCCGCATCGATTGCAGAACATCGCGCTACCACTTGGTGACAGTTTACTCAAGGGACAGGACATTCTGGCATTCCTGGACGGCCAAGCTGTCAGTTTTCTCGGTAACTTTTCATCCGCCTTGATGCGTACTAGTGATTTACGAGACCTGCTACCAGCGCTGACTCAGCCAGGCCAGGGTTTCCTGGCAATCCTGGATCTGGTGATGTTTGTTTGCCTGCTACGTCGGGCTGATTTGATCATGCTCCATAGGACTGGCTCCGTAGAGCGATTGCATCCAAATCGTTTGAGCAGGCAGGTTGATACCCTGCTTCAAGCAAAAAACGAATGGAGTTGGCTCATGCAGATGCTTTCGTCGCGTACGGGGGAAGACGCACCTGCAGACGGCTGGGTACGCTTTGTCGATCTCATCGACACCCAAATTTCACCCCGGCAATGGAAAGAGTTACCGATCCAGAGAATATTGGGTACGTGGCAAACCCGACTGTCTTCAAGGGTCGGCAGTGATTGTGAGAGTTACGATGAGCTTTATCAGCAATGGCTCTCCTGCCGGAAGCTTTCTGACGTTCAGCGCCGCTTGTTGCCACAGACCATCGCCGCCTGGCCTGCCAGGCCACGAATCATTTTGGTCGTGCTTGACCCTGAGGGAAACGACAGCGATGTGCGGTCTACCCTGGCTAGTCTAGCCGGCCAACTGTATACAGCATCAACCGTTGTGGTGTTTTCCAATACCTTTGTCGAACATAACGGACACCTGATCACTGGCAAATTTCAAAAAGATTGGCCCTCTCAGGTCAATGAATTGCCAGCTCAGTTAGCTGGCGATTGGATCTATCTGCTGCGAGCTGGCGACGTCTTGAGCGAATCGGCATTGCTGGTACTGGCGGAGCGTATTGCTACCATACCGAATCTGGCCTGTGTGTACAGCGATGAGGGCGAGCTAAAGGAGGGGCGCTCTTTCGAGCCGGTGTTCAAGCCCGATTTCAATCTGGACTTGCTTCGAAGCTACCCTTACGTAGGGCGATCCCTCGCGTTCTCTTGCCAGACACTCGTGGAGCTTGGCGGTTTTAATACCGATTTTGGTGAGCTTGCGCCCCATGATCTGCTTTGGCGAATTGTGGAGACAGCTGGGCTGGCGGCCATCGAACACATCGCCGAGGTTCAGGTCGAATCAATATTTACTTTCGCCCAGTGGGTTTCATCTTCTGAAGTCACCGAACAAAACTCACGAGTGTTATCTGCACACCTTCAACGACTGGGTGTCGCCCATCAGCTCAACAGGGAAGGGCAGCCTTGGCTCAATCGGGTCGACTATCTGCTTGATCAACAACCCATGGTTTCGATTATTGTCTCCAGTGGTGAGGATCTCGAAACCTTGCAGGTCTGTGTCGAAGGGCTCATTGAACATACAGCTTATACCCGCTACGAAATACTGATCGTCAGCGGGCAAAAGTCCACGATTGAAATGCATAACTGGCTCGAGGCCATGTCGCATCTGGCGCCTTCCATGCTCAGGGTGCTGCACACTCCCGGACCGGATACATTCGCGGGTGCCGTTAACTTTGCTGCCGGGCAGGCGCGGGGTGATTTTATTTTGCTGCTGTCGCCCACATTACGTGTACTCAATGGCAACTGGCTGAATGAATTGTTGAATCATACAGTACGCCCCGAAGTCGGTGTTGTCGGGCCCAAGGTGGTCAGTGTCGAGGGAAAAACTGTCGGCATGGGGGCTGTATTGGCATTGGACTCATGCGCAACGGCGGCGTTTGAAGGCATCGACGCGCACAGCCCTGGTTACATGCAGCGCTTGCAGGTAGTGCAAAACTGGAGTGCTGTCAGCTGCGCCTGCCTGATGGTTCGCAAAGAGGTTTTTCAGAGTGTCGGTGGACTGGATGAACACTCGTTTGGTGTCGCCCTTGCTGGCGTCGACTTTTGTCTGAAAGTCGGTTCTCAGGGTTATCTGGTGGTCAGCACCCCCTATGCAACGGTGCTTGGTTCCCCTGCTTCATATCTTACGATCACTGGGAACTCTGCGAAGGACCTGGAGGAACGGGATGCGCTTTATCGCCGATGGCTTCCCACATTTGTCAAAGATCCCGCCTACAGCCCCGTTCTGAATCCTGCCAAAGCCAATTTTGCACTGGATCCTGGGGTGATAAGTGGTTGGGCCCCGTTTCGCTCACGTTCACTTCCCTTCGTTCTTGGGTTGCCAGTGAACGCTTCTGCTGTAGGGCATTATCGCGTCGTGCAGCCATTTTTACAGCTTGAGTCGGCAGGTCACATAACCGGGCGCTGTAGCTATGAGACTCCGGGTGTCATGGGTTTTGAGCGGATGAAACCGGATATCGTGATCTTTCAACTGCGTCACACGGCGTCAGCCGTGGATGATATGGCGCGGTTAAAAAGATTTTCCGATGCCAGGAGTATCTTCGAAATTGACGATTACATCCTTGATGTGCCGAAGAAGAATATTCACGCAAGGGACAAGCCCGCTGATGTCCGGGAACAGTTGCAGCGAGGTATTGCGCAATGTGAGCGAGTCATCGTTACCACTAATGCTTTGGCCAATGCATTGAGCGACATGCATCACGATATCCGGGTCGTTCCCAATATGCTCGCGCAGCATCTCTGGAGCGGCGTGCGCAGTATGCGCGGAACGTCGAGCAAGCCACGAGTCGGCTGGGGAGGAGGCACCAGCCATACCGGAGATCTGGAAATCATCGCTGAAGTGGTGCGAGAGCTGGCAGATGAAGTCGAGTGGGTGTTTTTTGGTATGTGCCCCGACGCGTTACGACCTTACATTCATGAATTCCATCCTTGCGTACGCCTTGATGCCTATCCGCAGAAGCTGGCCAGTCTGAATCTCGATCTGGCGCTTGCTCCGTTGGAGTTCCATTTGTTCAATGACTGCAAGAGCAATCTGCGCTTGTTGGAGTACGGCGCGTGCGGTTACCCCGTTGTCTGCTCCGATACAGAAGCTTACCGCGGTTATCTGCCGTGCACGCGCGTGCGCACCAACAGTACTCAGGAATGGCTTGAAGCTATTCGCATGCATTTGAATGATCCCCAGGGCAGCTACCGCATGGGAGATGAGTTGCGGACTGTTGTTCTGCGTGACTTTGTACTTAGTCAAAACAATCTTCAGCCATGGGTTAATGCCTGGCTGGTTAACTGATCATCAGTTCAACTTGGCGATCTGTCAGGTTCGACATTGAATTTCTGAATTAAGGGTTCTGCTATGGGTGAAGAGTCAATGGCAGCTGCGTCGACGCTAAATGACGTCACAATCATCCTGCTGGGACGTTCCGGATCAAATTATTTGCAAAGAGCAGGCGGGTATTATCGTTCCCGAATCTCCAATGTGATGACGGTGAGTATGGATGTGGCGGGTAAGCCAACATCCCGATCAACCGCAAAAAATTGGAAGCCTGCGCTTATTGCCAGCTTGCGGGCTGTTGTTACGCCGTATGTCGTACTGGCTTCAGAAAGCGACTTTCTGTTGTTCGATGCACTAGAGGAAAACATAGGTTTTTTGAATACGCATCTGCAGTATTCGCTTAGCCAAGGCTATGTGCTTGGTTATCGACCTGATAATGGCTGCACTGGCTTTTACAAGCAGGGCGCGGCACTTGTGAAGTATAACGACGCGCAGTCCTCACTTGATCGGATCAGCCGGTTCACGGCATGCGGGATCGAAGCCTGGCGAGCAGTCGTCAGAACACAAGTCTTGTTACAGGTCGCTCAGGATCTGCCGAACGAGCTTGCATTTGAAGGGGCAATGGCAGCTCTGTCGTTCGGGCTGCTGGCCGAGCACAGCGCCGCGATCCTGCCTGTGACCCATGGCCTGGTTGAATACACCGCCGACGCAACAATTGCCGATAACCTTGATGTTGAGCGTGCTCGCCTCACACCGGTTGTCCGTCAATGGGACGCAGATCGTTGGCAATTGTGCAATACGGAAGCGGGAAGCAAAGTCCTCGAAGGATTCGTCAGGGTTTTTCTGAGCGTTCGCACTGCGCCGCTGCTGTTTACTTCCCGTTGGACCAGTGTGTCGCAAAAGCCACAGTGGAGTTTTGAAAGCCGCCAGTTCGTCGAGATGCCTTATTACGACTTGGGGTTGTTCAATTCGCTGGAGCAGTTGGAGTGCATTGTCCACGCCAGGCCAGCCGGGTCGCAACACATCCATGCTCTGGAAGGCGTATGGGTGCGCCAGCGTGAGCTAATGGCCGTACACCTGAACGATACGCCCGATAGTCTGCGGCTGCGTTATCAGCAGGCGTTCTCGCTCGGTATGTTTAACAGGCAAGTCATCGAGCGATTAATCGCATCACTTGATGCAGTACAGGACACGTTACAGGCACAGCAGATCAACACTTGGCACCAGCGGTTGATCGCATCAGGTGCTGTGCACGTTGAGCATCTGCTTGAGCAAACCCCATCCGGTCAGATACTTGAAGCTATCCAATGCGCAGCACCTGACGATGCCAGCACAGCGCGGGTTCTCAAACATCTGGAAAAGCATCCATCGCCTCAAGTTACATTTCTGCTCATTGATCTACAGGGCAATGACGAGGCCCTGCAAAGAACCTTCGATAGTTTGATTGCCAGCGGTTTACGTACGTTCAAGATCGTGGTTTTGCGCGACGGTAAGCTAGCGACAATTACCACGATCGAAGATACGGTGCATTTTGTAAAAGTCTCCGAAGACAACCTGATTGCACGTTTGAACCAGTTGGTTGGCCAGCTTTGCACTGAATGGCTGATGGTACTTGATGCAGGGGATGTTCTGGCCCGTGGCGGTCTTCTGCGCCTGCATACCGAGCTGCCTGGCGCGAGCGAGTGTCGGGCGATCTCGGCGAATGAAATTCATCGCGATGTTGATGGTCGGCTGGTCAGTCTGGTGCGCCCGGGAACCAATCTTGAACTGCTACGAAGCCGTCCGGATTTGATGTCTAAACATTGGCTGGTTCGTCGTCAGGAAGTTATGAATCTTGGCGGTTACAGCAATGCCTGTCCGGAGACGTTTGAGTTCGACCTGTTGCTTAGAATGATTGAACGTCAGGGCTTGGCCGGCTTGGCCCATATGGACGAATACCTGGTTATCAGCGACAGCCCCGGCGACTCGATGAATGCAGAGGCGATCGAGACATTGAAGCGCCATCTGGCAATTTTGGGTTATAGCGCGCAGGTCGATCTCGTGGCGGGCAAAACGTTAAATATCGATTATCGTCACTACCAGACTCCGCAAGTCAGCATTTTGTTGGCTGCGGAGAATGATCTCCAGGCACTCAAAGAGTGTCTTGGGCGTGTAACCCAGCGCACCCGCTACCAGCATTACGAAGTCATTGTCGTCGCAGATTCCGCCTGCCCCGAGGAAATCCGCAGCTATTTGTCCAGATTCGAAGGTAATGGTGGACGGATCAAAGTGCTTTGGAGCCCGCAAGTTCTGTCACGGGCCGAGCTCTTCAACCAAGCTTGCCAGTACGCGTCGGGCGAATATCTGGTGCTGTTGTCCAGTCGTAGTCATATCGCGACACCGGCTTGGATCGAATGGATGTTGAAACAGGCTCTGCGCCCGGAAGTCGGGATTGTCGGGTGCAAGATGCAGGATGTCGATGGATTCATCAGTCATGCCGGATACGATCTCGTTGCCACGACAAGGGTCGTCTCCCCGTGGGTCGGGCTTTCGCACACGGCATTGGAACCAGCTCTGGGAGTCGGTAGTGAGCGTAGTTGCCAGGCGGTTTCGAGCGACTGCCTGATGGTACGTAAATCCATATTCAAGCAGGTGGGAGGCCTTGAGTACTTTGAGCGCAGCTCCGTCGCCGGTGATTTGGATTTCTGTCTGAAAGTGGCTCAGGCGGGCTGGTCCACAGTTTGGGCTCCGCAGGCGCAGGTGATTAATCCGGGTGTACTGGCCGATGAACTGGCACGCGCAGCCGTTGTGTCCGAGCGCTGGCCCGGCGCTTTTACGGCTCGTACGGAGGTCGAGGGGAAGTATGGTATCGATGTTTCGAGAACCGTATCAGATCGACAATCGCCCGAATTGACTTGGCTTGCAGCCCTGGAGGATGGCCAGTGATCGATGGCAAAGTAGTTGGCTGTGGCATCACCACGTTCAATCGTCCAGAGCAGTTGCAACGGTTGTACCGGTCGTTACCGTCGGGAATCATTGATCATGTGGTTGTGGTCAACGATGGCCGACCCTATGAGCCCGATTTTGGCGATGAAGCTTATATCTTCATTCAGAATGAACAGAACCTGGGTGTGGCCAAATCAAAGAATAAAGCCATTGAACATCTGCTCAAGGTGGGGGCGGAGCATATTTTTTTGATTGAGGACGATATATTCGTTCAAGACTCGACAGTGTTCGAGCGTTACATCGAGGTGTCTCGCGCCACGGGTATTCAGCACCTCAACTTCAGCCAGCATGGATTGATGAACAAGGCATCGGACGGTAGCCCGAATCCACGTGTCACCATCACGTACGAGGGAGGCTTGCAGGTTCCGTTTTATCCCCATTGTGTAGGAGCGTTCTCTTATTATTCCAAGCGTTGTCTGTTGGACGCAGGAGGAATGGATGAGGGTTTTTACAACGCCTTCGAGCATGTCGAGCACACGCTCAGGATCATTCAGTCCGGGCAGCATCCAGCGTTCTGGTATTTTGCAGACATCCCCGCTTCGGCCAGCTATCTGGGGGATGAAGCCTGGAGTGTCGAACAGTCGACCATTTCATCCAGGGTCGATCGTGACCTGATTGCCCGTAACGCAACCGCCTACTTCCAGGAAAAACACGGCGTTGTACCAGTGGCTTTGCCATTGGCCACAACCGAGGAGTTTATTGCAGGCCTGCAGAATATCCTTGCACGATACGGCTGGTCTCGGCAGGGCAAGGCTGCGCCTGCCATCAGCAGCGAACGAGGAATGGCACTGGCTCACAAGTATTGTGTAGGCAGTGGGATAGAACTCGGCGCAGCGGCACACAACGCATTCTATTTGCCGCAGTGCCTGAATGTTGCGCCGAGTGACGGTGTCAATTATGTGCATGAGCGCGACTTGGCGGACTATCTCAAGTACAAGCAGGCTCAGGTTGATCGGACTGGAGAGATGATCAATGTGGACCTGGTGGGTGACTTTCAGTCCATTCACTGTAGTGATCAGGCTTTCGACTATCTCATTAGCTCCCATGTGATCGAGCATGCGCCCAATGTGCTGGCTGCCTATGTTGAGTCGCAGCGAGTATTGAAAGACTTTGGTGTGTTCTTTTGTATTTTTCCCAAGCGAGTGGCGGCAAAAAGTGATGCCACACGCGCATTGAGCACATTGCCTGCGATGATAGAGGCGTTCCAGATGGGCATCGATGTTCATTCGATGCCTGAGAACGACTGGCGAGAGCACTATCAAGTGTTCTCGTTGCAAAGCATGTTGCGGGTGATCAACCACCTCAACAATAGCGGTTTGGGCAGCTGGTACATCGAATGTGTGGAGGAAACCGACAGCAAGGTCGGCAATGGGCATACTATTGTATTGCGCAAATTCGAAGGACTCGCCGGATCCCGTTGGCCTGAGGAGACGGCGTTTGCCAATGAGTTCAGTCGTCTGTGGGAGGCCGGGCAGTTGGGTGAGGCTTTGGCGATGCTAAAGGTATCCTTGTCCTATGAGTTTTTCGATGCGGTAAAATTGCATCTTGCCGCCCATCTCAGTCGAGAGTTGGGAGATATGCATGAGGCGGTTGAGTTCTTGCGCCAGGCATTGATTGTCGAGCCGGAGAACGAAGAATTCCGCAAGGTCTTTTATGACTGGACAGGCAGCTTTTTCACCAATCCGGTGTTGTAAATACACCTTCTGCCGGTAGCAGCCCGATGTAGGCGGTATAGATCAACAGGAGCAACGAACACCGGGTGATGAGTAAAATATGCGAAATCGTGACTTGGCAGTCGAAACGTGCATCTTTACTCTAATCAGCCGCCGCACCGGCGTCGGGTGTGATCGCAGAGGTGGCCGCCTGCTGCTGTCTAGCCTTGGACGTTCGTGAAAATCCGCCATATCTATCGGGAAGCCACAATGATTGGCATAAAAAGCATAGCGAGTTACGTACCGACCGTCGGTATCGATAACTACGCTCAGGGTGCCAAATTCGCCAAAGATGAAGAATTCATCCTCGGCAAGATCGGTTCGGCGTTCCTGCCGCGCAAAGGCGTTGAGCAGGAAACCTCGGACCTGTGCGTTGAAGCGGTCAACGCATTGTTCGCCAATAACCCGGACCTCAAACGCGAGTCCATTGATGCACTGATCGTTGTCACGCAGAACGGTGATGAAGAAGGGCTGCCGCATACTGCCGCCATTGTTCAGGACAAGCTGGGTCTGCCGACCCATGTGGCCGCGTTCGATATTTCCCTGGGGTGCTCGGGCTACGTTTACGGCATCTACGCCATGAAAGGCTTCATGGAAGCGGCAGGATTAAAGAATGGTTTGCTGATCACTGCAGACCCTTACTCGAAAATTGTCGATCCGGAAGACCGTAATACCACCATGCTGTTCGGTGATGCCGCTACCGCAACGTGGATGACCGAGGGCGCGCCGTGGCAGTTGGGCAAGTCCAAGTTCGGCACCGACGGTTCGGGTGCTCCGCACCTGAAGGTCAGCGACGGCGTGTTTTTCATGAATGGTCGCCAGGTGTTTAACTTTGCCCTGTTGAAGGTGCCTGCGCATCTGCACGAACTGTTGGACGAGTCGCAGTTGCAAGCCAGTGAAATCGATGCATTCTGCATCCACCAGGGCAGTGCGGCCATTGTCGATGCAGTCGCCCGACGCTTTGAAGGCGAGCCAGAGAAATTCATCAAGGACATGGTCGAGACCGGCAATACCGTGTCTTCGAGCATTCCGCTTCTGCTGGAGAAACATGTATTGACCTCGACATGGAGGCGCGTTGCTATCAGTGGGTTCGGCGTAGGCTTGTCCTGGGGGTCGGCGATTCTTTATCGTGGCTGAATCGTTCAGGCTGTCACAAATAGCGCTACCGGCTTTTCGGTAGCGCTATTTTTTTGTCTGGCGCTTTTGCTGGTGGCTTTTTTGACGTCATTTTTTATGGCGCAAGATCGCTAAGCCCTTGTTTTACAGGGGGTGGCAGTCTGCTAGTAATTTTTTTTAAAAAACCCCTCAAGCAACCTGCCTTGACGACGATAACTATTACGAAGGTTCTCTAGGCCACACCCGGCGGTTGCCAGGGCCGGAAGCCGCAGTACCCAACCAACGAGGAATTCGTCATGGCTTTAACAGTAAACACTAACGTTACATCGTTGAACGTTCAGAAGAACCTGAACAAGGCTTCCGATGCACTGTCGACTTCGATGACCCGTCTGTCTTCCGGTCTGAAAATCAACAGCGCCAAAGACGACGCCGCCGGTCTGCAGATCGCTACCCGCATGACTTCGCAGATCCGTGGTCAGACCATGGCGATCAAAAACGCCAACGACGGGATTTCCATCGCCCAGACTGCTGAAGGCGCGATGCAGGAGCAAACCAACATTCTGCAGCGTATGCGTGAATTGGCCATCCAGTCGCGTAACAGCTCCAACAGTTCCGACGACCGTGATGCGCTGAACAAAGAATTCTCGCAAATGTCGGAAGAGCTGACTCGTATTGCTGACAGCACCCAGCTCAACGGCAAGAATCTGCTGAACACCGCTAGCAACACTATGACCTTCCAGGTTGGTTCTGAAACGAGCTCCGATAACCAAATTTCGATTACTCTGGGTGATCTGAAGGCCACCACTCTGGGTGTTGACAGCGGCACAATTGCGATCTCTGGTGCAGACAGCGACATCCAGGCTAACTTCTCGGCTGCTGTTGACGCGATTGATAGTGCCCTGCAAACCATCAACAGCTCCCGTGCTGACCTCGGTGCTGCACAAAACCGTCTGACCAGCACCATCTCCAACCTGCAGAACATCAACGAAAACGCCAGTGCTGCACTGGGTCGCGTACAAGATACCGACTTCGCTGCTGAAACTGCACAGCTGACCAAGCAACAAACCCTGCAACAAGCTTCCACCGCAGTTCTGGCTCAGGCCAACCAACTGCCATCCGCTGTACTGAAACTGCTTCAGTAATAGCCCGGTGAGTTTTGGCGGGGGAGTGCGAATGTCGCGCTCTCTCGCTTTTTACTTTAAGAGGTGATGGACATGGATATGAACGTCAAGCTGAACTTGTCTTATCCTGCGTCCCAGCAGGCGACGACGACCGTTGCCGATAAGCCTGCACGGAAACCTCTCGCGGAAACTGCACCAGTGGTTACCGTCAAGGATGAAGGTAAAAACGACCGGTCCGAACAGGAAAAACTGAAGATGGCCGTTCAGGAAATTGAAAAATTTGTTCAGTCGGTCAAACGGAACCTTGAATTCTCGATTGACGAGCCTTCAGGCAAGGTTGTTGTAAAGGTCATTGCCAGTGACTCCGGTGAGGTGGTTCGTCAAATCCCCAACGAAGAAGTCCTGAAGTTGGCCAGTAGTTTGAATGATGCAAGCAGCCTGTTGTTCAGCGTTAAAGTCTGACAGTTGGCACAAATATTGTTGCTATGTTCTTTTGGGCGTTGTAGTGGTCAAAAGACCGGCGAGACACTGAAGGGAGTTTCACATGGCGAGTCCAATTCTACCGGGTCTTGGCTTAGGGTCCGGCCTTGATACCTCTGCTATTGTCAAGGCACTGGTCGATTCTGACAAGGCGGCCAAGCAAAGTCAGATTGACCGAGGGGCCAAGGCTAATACTGCAAGTCTCTCTGGTATTGGTACCTTGAAATCCTTGATGGCCGCCTTTGCAAAGTCCATGACTGACTTGGGAAGCACCACCAGTCCACAGTTTCCGGGTTTTGCTGCCACTTCCTCGGATGTGAAAATCGTCACGGCTACCGCGAGTAATACCGCTGTGGGTGGTAGTTACGCCATTGATGTCCAGAATATGGCGACTTCCTCGAAAGTCACCAGTGCGGCTTTTAAGAATGGCGTGACCAGTTCGATAACGGCTGGCCCTCTCACCATCCAGCAAGGCACCTCGACGTATAACCTCACCATCGATAGTGGGGCTACATTGCAATCGGTGCGGGACTCGATCAACGCCGATGCGTCGCTCAAGGCAGCAGGTATCAGTGCCAACATCGTGACCGACTCTTTCGGTTCGCGCCTGGTGCTGGGGTCGACCACTACCGGCTCAGGTTCTGATATCAGGGTCGGCGGCATTCCGGAGTTGACGATCGGCAGTGAAGTTGTGGGTACCACCGACGCACCGATGACCAAGGATTCCGCTGGTATTATTGGCGCTGCCGCTGTTGATGCCAATTTCACGGTCGACGGCATGGCGTTGACCAGCAAGACTAATACGGTCGATAAAGCCATCTCAGGTTTGACGTTGAATCTGGTCGCGAAAGGTGCCACCAGTGTAACGGTGGCCGCTAACAATGATGGTCTGAAGGCATCAATTCAAAAATTCGTCGATTCCTATAATGCCCTCGCCAACGGTATCTCGAAGTTGACTACACCTTCGGTCGGTGCTGATGGTAATCCGGTTTCCGCGGCATTGACTGGTGACGCGTTGCCTCGTTCAATTCTGTCCACAGTTCGCGGCCCATTAGCGGAAACAGGTGCCGGAAATCAGCTCACGGTGCTCGCTCAGTTGGGGATTACCACCAATCAGAAGACCGGCGCACTGGATTTCGATAGCACCAAATTCACCATCGCGATGAATGACAAAAAGCTGGGCGGTGAAGTCCAGGAGTTGTTCACGGGTAGTAACGGACTGCTGGAGCGGATGACCAAGGCGATTACTCCGTTCACGGAAACCGGTGGCATTCTTGATCAGCGCAGCACCAGCTTGAGCAAGACTTCGGCCAAACTGGCTGCCGATCAGGCGGCCCTTGATCGTCGTATTGAAACGCTGACGGCGGTACTGACCAAAAAGTACAACGACATGGATACTTTGGTAGGTAAGCTCAAAGCAACCGCCAGTAACATCACTTCAATGTTTGACGCGATGGCCGCGCAGCGGAAGAACAGCTGATAGCCCATGAACGCCAAAAGCCCGGCAGCGTCGATCAACGCCCCGGGCTTTTGCGTGTCGTGGTTAAAGTTTTTTGACGCATCGTCGATACACTGGTTATACGATCCACAGATTTCTGATGAGGTACAACATGAATCCAATGTTAGCCCTTCGCCAATACCAGAAGATTGGCGCCCAGGCGCAAACTTCCGAAGCCAGTCCTCATCGCCTCGTACAGATGCTGATGGAAGGCGGACTTGACCGGATCGCTCAAGCCAGGGGCGCGATGGAGCGCAAGGATATTCCCAATCGGGGCATTTTCATCAGCAAGGCTATCGGCATCATCGGTGGCTTGCGTGAAGGGCTGGATTTGGAAAACGCCCTCGACACCGTAGGTGAGCTGGACAATCTGTACACCTACATGATGAAGCGTCTGACCGAAGCCAATGTGAAGGGCGATCCAAAGACTCTCGACGAAGTCGCCGATCTGCTTCGCACCGTCAAGGACGGCTGGGACGGTATTGCCGCGCCGGCTCCTCAGTTTTAAGGAGATCACCATGAGTCTTGTATTGCAGCGAATCGAACAAACCCGAGAAGGTCTGGTAGGCGCTCTGGCCGAGCGTAACTGGGAAGCCATCGGTGAGTTGGACCAGTCTTGCCGTTCCTGCATGGAAGACGTCTTGAGTGAACCTTCGGTGGACGAGGCGGCGTTGCGCGATAACCTTGAAGAGTTGCTGGGTGTCTACAAGCAGCTGCTTGAGGCGGCAACGGGAGAGCGCCAGGCAATAGTCGATGAGATGTCGCAGATCCACCAAGCACAAAACGCAGCAAAGGTTTACCATCTGTTCGGTTAATTAACCCCAAGTTAATCCAGACATGTGCGCCATAAATTTGACTGTGCACGGTTTTTTGACTTAACTAGTGGCTGTTCCAGATTTCAGTCGTCTTCAGGCATATTTGTGCCTGCAAGCGTTTAGCTTGCCCCAGCATTTTGGGCATCGAGTTGACTAGGGAAGTTGCTATTGCATGTGGCGTGAAACCAAAATTCTGCTGATTGATGACGATAGCGTCCGCCGCCGCGACCTGGCGGTGATTTTAAATTTTCTTGGCGAAGAAAATTTACCCTGCGGTAGCCATGACTGGCAGCAGGCTGTCGGCTCTTTGTCGTCAAGTCGTGAAGTGATCTGTGTCCTCATCGGGACGGTCAATGCTCCTGGTGCACTTCTGGGCTTGCTTAAGACACTGTCGACATGGGATGAGTTCCTTCCGGTTTTGTTAATGGGCGATAATTCTTCCATTGACCTGCCGGAAGACCAGCGTCGGCGGGTGCTTTCGACCCTTGAAATGCCGCCCAGCTACAGCAAGTTGCTCGATTCGCTGCACCGTGCCCAGGTCTATCGCGAGATGTACGACCAGGCCCGCGAGCGCGGTCGTCATCGCGAACCCAATCTTTTCCGCAGTCTTGTCGGCACCAGCCGGGCGATTCAACACGTGCGCCAGATGATGCAGCAAGTCGCTGACACCGATGCCAGCGTGCTGATCCTCGGTGAGTCCGGCACCGGCAAGGAAGTGGTTGCGCGCAACCTGCATTACCATTCCAAGCGCCGCGAAGCGCCGTTTGTGCCGGTCAACTGCGGGGCGATCCCTGCCGAGTTGCTGGAAAGCGAATTGTTCGGCCACGAGAAGGGCGCCTTCACCGGGGCGATCACCAGCCGCGCCGGTCGATTCGAACTGGCCAACGGCGGCACCCTGTTCCTCGATGAAATCGGCGACATGCCGCTGCCGATGCAGGTCAAGTTGCTGCGCGTGTTGCAGGAGCGCACCTTCGAGCGCGTGGGCAGCAACAAGACCCAGAGCGTCGACGTGCGCATCATTGCCGCGACCCACAAGAATCTCGAAAGCATGATCGAGATCGGTACCTTCCGCGAAGACCTGTACTACCGCCTGAACGTGTTCCCGATCGAAATGGCGCCGCTGCGTGAGCGCGTCGAAGACATTCCGCTGCTGATGAACGAGCTGATCTCGCGCATGGAGCACGAGAAGCGCGGTTCGATCCGTTTCAACTCGGCGGCGATCATGTCGCTGTGCCGCCATGGCTGGCCGGGCAACGTCCGCGAACTGGCCAACCTGGTGGAGCGCATGGCGATCATGCATCCATACGGCGTGATCGGCGTAGTCGAGTTGCCGAAGAAATTCCGCTACGTCGACGATGAAGATGAGCAAATGGTCGACAGCCTGCGCAGCGATCTGGAGGAGCGCGTGGCCATCAACGGCCATACCCAGGACTTCACCGCCAATGCCATGCTGCCGCCGGAAGGCCTGGACCTGAAGGACTACCTCGGTGGCCTGGAGCAGGGGCTGATCCAGCAAGCGCTGGATGATGCCAACGGTATTGTGGCCCGCGCAGCCGAGCGCCTGCGCATTCGTCGTACCACGCTGGTGGAAAAGATGCGCAAGTACGGCATGAGCCGTCGTGATGGAGACGAACAGGCGGATGATTGACGCCTGTTTTTCAACTCATTCATTTATAAGCAGTTTTTTTTAGGCACGGGTATTGCTACGTCCCTCGCAACGTTCCGTTTCACTGACGGTCAGCCAAGCGAGAGAGCACGATGCCCCAAGCCGCCCAGATGTCTCCTGTCCCTGATGCTTCGCGGCAACCGTCCTCCGCGGAGCAGGCGAGCCGGCTTGGCCTTGAGCAGGCATTCGCGCTGTTCAATCAGATGTCCAGTCAGTTGACCGATTCCTACAGCATGCTTGAAGCCCGGGTCACCGAGCTCAAGGGTGAATTGGCGGTGGTCAGCGCCCAGCGCATGCAGGAGCTCGCAGAAAAAGAACGCCTGGCCAACCGTCTGCAAAACCTCCTCGATCTGTTACCCGGCGGTGTCATCGTCATTGACGCCCAGGGCATCGTGCGCGAAGCCAATCCGGCGGCGTGCGAGTTGCTGGGGCTGCCGCTGGAGGGTGAATTGTGGCGCCACGTCATTGCCCGCTGTTTTGCGCCGCGCGAAGACGATGGTCATGAAGTCTCCCTCAAGGATGGTCGGCGCCTGTCGATCGCCACGCGCTCGCTGGACGCCGAGCCTGGCCAGTTGGTGTTGCTCAACGACCTGACCGAAACCCGCCACCTGCAGGATCAACTGGCCCGTCATGAGCGGCTGTCGTCGCTGGGGCGCATGGTCGCTTCGTTGGCGCATCAGATACGCACGCCGTTGTCCGCCGCGTTGCTGTATGCCAGTCACTTGACCGAGCAGGAGCTACCGGTCGCTACCCAGCAACGCTTTGCCGGGCGTCTCAAGGAGCGCCTGCACGAACTGGAGCACCAGGTGCGCGACATGCTGGTCTTCGCCCGGGGCGAGTTGCCGCTGACCGACCGCGTGACGCCAGGCCAATTGATGCAATCGTTGCAAGCGGCGGCGTTGACCCACGTACAGGATCTGCCGATCCGCTGGCAGTGCGACAGTCATTCGGGGGAGTTGCTGTGCAATCGCGATACCCTGGTCGGCGCGATCCTCAATCTGATCGAGAACGCCATTCAGGCCAGTGCCGGTCAAGTGCGCCTCAAGATTCACCTCTACACCCGCGGCAACAACCTGCGTCTGTGCGTCAGTGACAGTGGCTCCGGTATCGATGTCGCCGTCCTGGCGCGATTGGGCGAGCCCTTTTTTACCACCAAGGCCACCGGCACGGGTCTTGGCCTGACCGTGGTCAAGGCAGTGGCGCGTGCTCATCAGGGACAATTGCAGTTGCGCTCGCGGCTCGGTCGCGGCACCTGCGCGCAGGTGATCCTGCCGTTGTTCAGCAGCGCTCAAGGAGCGGAGTGACACAGATGGGTATCAAGGTTCTGTTGGTCGAAGATGATCGCGCATTGCGCGAGGCGCTGGCCGATACGCTGTTGCTCGCGGGCCACGATTACAAGGCGGTGGGCTCGGCAGAGGAGGCGTTGCTTGCCGTCGGTGGCGAAGCCTTCAGCCTGGTGATCAGCGACGTCAACATGCCGGGCATGGACGGCCACCAGTTGCTGGGCCTGCTGCGAGCGCGGCAGCCGCAGTTGCCGGTGTTGCTGATGACGGCTCACGGTGCGGTCGAGCGTGCGGTCGACGCGATGCGCCAAGGGGCGGCGGACTATCTGGTCAAGCCATTCGAGCCCAAGGCGTTGCTCGATCTGGTGGGGCGTCATGCCCTGGGCAGTCTCGGCCTGGTCGAGGGTGAAGGGCCGATAGCATTCGAGCCGGCGAGCGCGCAGTTGCTCGAATTGGCAGCGCGGGTCGCACGCAGCGATTCCACGGTGTTGATCTCGGGTGAGTCGGGCACGGGCAAGGAAGTGCTGGCGCGCTACATCCATCAGCATTCTCATCGCGCCCGTCAGCCGTTCATTGCGATCAACTGCGCAGCGATCCCGGACAACATGCTCGAAGCGACCTTGTTCGGGCACGAGAAGGGTTCCTTCACCGGCGCCATTGCCGCGCAAGCCGGCAAGTTCGAGCAGGCCGACGGCGGCACCATTCTGCTCGACGAAATTTCCGAAATGCCCCTGGGGCTCCAGGCCAAGCTGCTGCGCGTGCTGCAAGAGCGCGAGGTCGAAAGGGTGGGGGCGCGCAAGCCGATCACCCTGGACATTCGTGTGGTCGCCACCACCAATCGCGACCTGGCGGGTGAAGTGGCAGCAGGGCGTTTTCGCGAAGATCTTTACTATCGCCTGTCGGTGTTTCCCCTGGCCTGGCGCCCATTGCGCGAGCGCACCGCCGACATCCTGCCGCTGGCCGAGCGTCTGCTGGCCCGGCACATCAATAAAATGAAGCATTCGGCTGCCAGGTTGTCCCCCGAAGCCCAGGCGTGCCTGATCGGTTATCCGTGGCCGGGTAACGTGCGTGAGCTGGACAACGCGATTCAGCGTGCGCTGATCTTGCAGCAGGGCGGCTTGATCCAGCCGCAGGATTTCTGCCTGGCCGGGCCGGTGGCTTGTGCGCCACTGCCTGCGTTGGCGCAGGCGCCGGTGTGTTCTGTGGAAGTCGGATCCGAGTCGGCCGGTGCGCTGGGCGATGACCTGCGTCGCCGTGAATTCCAGATGATCATCGATACCCTGCGCGCCGAGCGCGGTCGTCGCAAAGAGGCGGCCGAGCGCCTGGGTATCAGCCCGCGAACCCTGCGCTACAAGCTGGCGCAGATGCGCGATGCCGGCATGGATGTGGAAGCCTTTTTGTTCGCGACCTGAATGTGGGTTTGGTAGTCAGGAGGGCTTTTGTTCAGAGTGGCCATGGAGCTGGCACCCTTGTTGCTAACACCTCACTACCCGCCGAGTGAGTGTCAAAAAATTGCGGGTCGTCAAAGAGAGAAACCATGAGCCAAGGTATTGAATTCAATCGGTTGATGCTGGATATGCGCGCCATGCAAATGGATGCCATGTCTGCGCCGAAATCGACTGCCGTCCCTGAAATGACGGGCAGCAGCTTTTCCGACATGTTCGGTCAGGCTATCAATAAAGTGAACGACACCCAGCAGGCTTCCACGCAGTTGGCCAGTGCGTTCGAAATCGGCAAAAGCGGCGTCGATCTCACGGACGTAATGATTTCCTCGCAGAAGGCCAGTGTGTCGTTCCAGGCGTTGACCCAGGTGCGCAACAAAGTGGTCCAGGCCTACCAAGACATCATGCAGATGCCGGTTTAAAGGACGAGATTGAGTCATGGCAGAAGCAGTCGCCGATAACGTTCCGGCCAAGGCCGCTCCAATAGACGGCAAACCGCCGCTGTTCGGGTTGTCCTTCCTGGAAAACCTCTCCGAGATGACCATGTTGCGTCAGGTGGGCCTGTTGGTCGGCCTGGCGGCAAGCGTGGCGATTGGTTTTGCCGTGGTGTTGTGGTCCCAGCAACCGGACTATCGGCCTCTGTACGGCAGCCTTGCCGGCATGGATGCCAAGCAGGTCATGGATACCCTGGCCTCCGCCGATATCCCGTACACCGTCGAACCCAATTCCGGAGCCTTGCTGGTCAAGGCCGATGACCTGTCCCGTGCGCGGCTCAAGCTCGCGGCCGCTGGTGTCACTCCCAGCGATGGCAACATCGGTTTTGAAATCCTCGACAAGGAACAGGGACTGGGCACCAGCCAGTTCATGGAAGCGACCCGCTACCGTCGCGGCCTCGAAGGCGAACTGGCCCGCACCATCTCCAGCCTGAACAACGTCAAGGGTGCCCGCGTGCACCTGGCGATCCCGAAAAGTTCGGTGTTCGTGCGCGACGAGCGCAAGCCGAGCGCATCGGTTCTGGTTGAACTCTATTCCGGTCGCTCCCTGGAACCCGGCCAGGTCGTAGCCATCATCAACCTGGTGGCAACCAGTGTTCCCGAACTCAGCAAGTCGCAGATCACCGTGGTCGACCAGAAGGGCAACCTGCTTTCCGATCAGGCGGAAAACTCCGAGCTGACCATGGCCGGCAAGCAGTTCGACTACAGCCGTCGCATGGAAAGCATGCTCACCCAGCGCGTGCACAACATCCTGCAGCCGGTGCTGGGCAACGACCGTTACAAGGCCGAAGTCTCGGCTGACGTGGATTTCAGTGCGGTCGAATCGACTTCCGAGCAATTCAACCCGGATCAACCGGCATTGCGCAGCGAACAGTCGGTCAACGAACAGCGTACCGCCAGCAATGGCCCGCAAGGCGTGCCGGGTGCCCTGAGCAACCAGCCGCCAGCGCCGGCCTCCGCGCCGCAGACCACCGGCGGCACTCCGGGGGCAGCAGGCATGGTGCAACCGGGCCAGCCACTGGTTGATGCCAACGGCCAGCAAATCATGGACCCGGCCACCGGTCAGCCGATGCTCGCGCCGTACCCGGCGGACAAGCGTCAACAATCGACCAGGAACTTCGAACTCGATCGCTCCATCAGCCACACCAAGCAGCAGCAGGGCCGGTTGAATCGCCTGTCGGTGTCGGTAGTCGTTGATGATCAGGTCAAGATCAACCCGGCCAACGGCGAAACCACCCGTGCGCCGTGGACCGCCGATGAATTGGCGCGCTTCACTCGCCTGGTGCAGGACGCGGTCGGCTTCGATGCCAGCCGTGGCGACAGTGTCAGCGTGATCAACATGCCGTTCTCCGCCGAGCGCGGTGAGGTGATTGCCGAAATTCCGTTCTACTCCCAGCCGTGGTTCTGGGACATCGTCAAGCAAGTGCTGGGCGTGCTGTTCATTCTGGTGCTGGTGTTCGGTGTGCTGCGTCCGGTGCTCAACAACATCACCGGTGGCGGCAAGGGCAAGCAGCTTGTTGGTTTGGGTAGCGACGTCGAGTTGGGCGGCATGGGCGGCCTGGACGGCGAACTGGCCAACGACCGTGTCAGCCTCGGTGGCCCGACCAGCATCCTGCTGCCGAGTCCGAGCGAAGGCTATGACGCTCAGTTGAACGCAATCAAGAGTCTGGTGGCAGAAGATCCGGGTCGTGTGGCCCAGGTCGTGAAAGAGTGGATTAACGCAGATGAGTGATAACCGAGCCGTTGCCGCCAAACTGTCCAAGGTCGACAAAGCCGCAATCCTGTTGCTGTCCCTGGGCTCCACCGACGCCGCCCAGGTGCTGCGTCACATGGGCCCCAAAGAAGTCCAGCGCGTGGGCGTGGCGATGGCCCAGATGGGGAATGTGCACCGCGAGCAGGTCGAACAGGTGATGAGCGAGTTCGTCGATATCGTCGGCGACCAGACCAGCCTGGGCGTCGGCTCCGACGACTATGTGCGCAAGATGCTCACCCAGGCCCTGGGCGAAGACAAGGCCAACGGCCTGATCGACCGCATCCTGCTCGGTGGCAACACCAGCGGCCTCGACAGCCTGAAATGGATGGAGCCGCGCGCCGTCGCCGACGTGATCCGTTATGAGCACCCGCAGATCCAGGCGATCGTGGTGGCGTATCTCGATCCGGACCAGGCCGGTGAAGTGCTCGGCAACTTCGACCACAAGGTGCGGCTGGACATCATTTTGCGGGTGTCCTCGCTGAACACCGTACAGCCAGCGGCCCTGAAAGAGCTCAACCAGATTCTCGAGAAGCAGTTCTCCGGCAACTCGAATGCCTCGCGCACCACCCTGGGTGGCATCAAGCGCGCGGCGGACATCATGAACTTCCTCGACAGCTCGATCGAAGGCCAGCTCATGGACTCGATCCGCGAAGTCGACGAAGACCTGTCCGGCCAGATCGAAGACCTCATGTTCGTATTCAACAACCTGGCCGACGTCGACGACCGAGGTATCCAGGCACTGTTGCGCGAAGTGTCCTCCGACGTGCTGGTACTGGCCCTCAAAGGGTCGGACGAAGGCGTCAAGGAAAAGATCTTCAAGAACATGTCCAAGCGTGCGGCCGAACTGTTGCGCGACGACCTGGAAGCCAAGGGCCCGGTGCGCGTCAGCGACGTGGAAACCGCGCAGAAGGAAATCCTCACCATTGCCCGCCGTATGGCCGAAGCCGGGGAAATCGTTCTCGGCGGCAAAGGCGGCGAGGAAATGATCTAACACCATGGTCAAGAATGATGATGCACCCACTGACCTGATCCGGGCCAGGGATGTCAGTGGCTTCGAGTCCTGGGCGCTGCCCAGTTTCGACCCGCCGGAACCCGAGCCAGAACCTGCGCCTGAACCCGAACCGCCGGAAATGGAAGAGGTGCCGCTGGAGGAGGTCCAGCCACTGACCCTGGAAGAACTCGAAAGCATTCGCCAGGAGGCCTACAACGAAGGTTTCGCGGTGGGTGAGAAGGAGGGCTTCCACAGCACCACGCTCAAGGTCCGCCAGGAAGCCGAACAGGCGCTGGCACCGAAGCTTGCCGGGCTGGAACAGTTGATGGCGCACTTGTTCGAGCCCATCGCCGGGCAGGACACCCAGATTGAAAAGTCCCTGGTCGAGCTCGTGCAGCACATCACCAGGCAAGTGATCCAGCGCGAACTGGCCATCGACTCGACGCAGATCGAACACGTCATGCGCGAAGCACTCAAGCTCTTGCCGTTGGGCGTGGGCAATGTGCGGCTGTACATCAATCCCCAGGACTTCGCACAGGTCAAAGCCCTGCGCGAGCGTCATGAGGAAACCTGGCGCATCGTCGAGGACGAATCGCTGTTGCCCGGCGGTTGCCGGGTCGAGACCGAACACAGCCGCATCGACGCCACGGTCGAAACCCGTGTCGTGCAGGTGATGGACAAACTGTTCGATCAATTGCACGAGCAGGCCTTGCACCCGGCCGCGCCGGACCTGAGCCTGGAACTGCCGATCGACAGCAAGCCTGCGGCCGCGCCAGAAGCGGATGCACCTGATGCGCCTTGAACGCACCAGCTTCGCCAAGCGCCTGGGCAGTTACGCCGAGGCGACTGAATTGGCCGGCGCGCCGATCCTTGAGGGCCGCTTGTTGCGCATGGTCGGCCTGACCCTCGAAGCCGAAGGTCTGCGCGCCGCCATGGGTAGCCGCTGCATGGTGATCAACGACGACAGCTATCACCCGGTGCAGGTCGAAGCCGAAGTCATGGGCTTCTCCGGCAGCAAAATCTTTCTGATGCCGGTCGGCAGCGTTGCTGGTATTGCACCCGGCGCCCGCGTTGTTCCCCTGTCCGATACCGGTCGCCTGCCCATGGGCATGAGCATGCTCGGGCGGGTGCTCGATGGCGCCGGTCGGGCGCTGGACGGCAAGGGCGGGATGAAGGCCGAGGACTGGGTGCCGATGGATGGCCCGACCATCAACCCGCTCAAGCGCGAACCGATCAGCGAGCCGCTGGACGTGGGCATCCGATGCATCAACGGCATGTTGACGGTGGGGCGCGGCCAGCGTCTCGGGCTGTTCGCCGGTACCGGTGTCGGTAAATCCGTGCTGTTGGGCATGATGACCCGCTTCACCGAGGCCGACATCATCGTCGTCGGGCTGATCGGTGAGCGGGGGCGTGAAGTTAAAGAGTTCATCGAGCACATCCTCGGTGAAGAAGGGCTCAAGCGTTCAGTGGTGGTAGCGTCTCCGGCGGACGATGCGCCGCTGATGCGTCTGCGCGCGGCCATGTACTGCACGCGCATCGCCGAATATTTCCGCGACAAGGGCAAGAACGTCCTGTTGCTCATGGATTCGCTGACCCGTTTCGCCCAGGCCCAGCGGGAAATCGCCCTGGCCATCGGTGAGCCGCCAGCGACCAAGGGCTATCCGCCGTCGGTATTCGCCAAGCTGCCGAAACTGGTGGAACGGGCCGGCAACGCGGAGAAAGGTGGTGGTTCGATCACTGCGTTCTACACCGTGCTGTCCGAAGGCGATGACCAGCAGGACCCGATTGCCGACTCGGCGCGGGGCGTGCTCGACGGGCACATCGTGCTGTCGCGGCGCCTGGCCGAGGAAGGGCATTACCCGGCCATCGATATCGAGGCCTCCATCAGCCGGGTCATGCCGGCGGTGGTGTCGCCGGAGCACATGATGCGCGCGCAGTACTTCAAGCAATTGTGGTCGCGCTATCAGCAGAGTCGCGACCTGATCAGCGTTGGCGCCTACGTCGCCGGTGGTGATCGCGAGACCGACCTGGCGATTTCCCTGCAACCGCAACTGGTCAAATACCTGCGTCAGGGCCTCAACGACAGCATCAGCCTGGGCGAAAGCGAAGCGTATCTGGCCTCGATCTTCGCGCCCGCGGCAGGTGGTTAAGCGGTCATGGCCCTGAGTCGGGCGGGACGGCTGGCGCCGGTGGTGGAAATGGCCGAAAAGACCGAGAAAACCGCGGTCCAGCGCCTGGGGCACTTTCAAGGGCAGGTTCGCCTGGCACAAAGCAAGCTCGCCGACCTCGAAGCCTTCCGTCTCGACTATCAGGAACAATGGATCGTGCGCGGCAGCGGCGGCGTCTCGGGCCAATGGTTACTGGGTTATCAGGGCTTTCTCGCGCAACTGGGCACGGCCATCGACCAGCAGCGGCAAAGCCTGGCCTGGCATCAGAACAACCTGAACAAGGCGCGGGAGACCTGGCAGCAGGCGTTTGCCCGGGTCGAAGGCTTGCGCAAATTGGTCGAACGCTATGCCGATGAGGCGCGACGGCTGGAGGACAAGCGCGAGCAGAAGCTGCTGGATGAGTTGTCCCAGCGCTTGCCGCGTCAGGATCCGTATTAGAAGATCGCAGCCTGCGGCAGCTCCTACAGGGGATTGCATTCTCATGTAGGAGCTGCCGCAGGCTGCGATCTTTTGATCTTGCTCCTATTCCCACCAAGTGCTAAACCTTCTACACGTACGTTCTCCAAAGACAAGGAAGCCATTGAATGCCAGTCGTTGCCGAAGTGTCCCCTGATGGGCAAAAGTTGACGATATCAGTCAAAGGACGATTCGATTTCGCCAAGCATCAGGAATTTCGTCAGTCCTACGAAGATAAACAGCTATCGGCGGTCGTGGTCGACCTGAAGGATGCCACCTACCTCGACAGCTCGGCCCTGGGCATGCTGCTTTTGCTGCGCGATCACGCCGGTGGCGACGACTCCGATGTGCGCGTCGTCAACAGCAGTACCGACGTGCGCAAAATCCTCGCCATCTCCAACTTCGACAAACTGTTCGACATCAGTTGATTGCCATGCAGCCACTGGAACCGCTGACAATCCTGATTGCCGAGGACAGCGCCGCCGATCGCCTGCTGCTGTCGAGCATCCTGCGCCGCCAGGGGCACGACGTGCTGACGGCGGCCAACGGCGCCGAAGCGGTCGAGGTGTTTGGCCAACAACAACCGCACATGGTGTTGATGGATGCAATGATGCCGGTCCTGGACGGCTTCGAGGCGGCCCGGCAGATCAAGGCCCTGGCCGGGGAAACCCTGGTGCCGATCATCTTCCTCACGTCGTTGTCCGAAAGCGAAGCCCTGGCCCGTTGCCTGGAAGTCGGCGGTGACGACTTTCTGGCCAAGCCCTACAACCAGGTGATTCTCGCTGCCAAGATCAAGGCGATGGATCGCTTGCGGCGCTTGCAGGACACCGTGCTGCAACAGCGTGACCAGATCGCCCGGCACCACGACTACCTGCTCAACGAACAGCGCGTGGCCAAGGCCGTTTTCGACAAGGTGGCGCACTCCGGCTGCCTGAATGCAGCGCCGAATATCCGTTATCTGCAATCGCCCTATGCGCTGTTCAACGGCGACCTGTTGCTGGCCGCGTTCACCCCGGCCGGAGACATGCACGTGCTGCTGGGCGACTTCACCGGCCACGGTCTGCCGGCGGCGGTGGGCGCCATGCCCCTGGCCGAAGTTTTCTACGGGATGACCGCCAAGGGCTACGGCCTGGCGGAAACCCTGCGCGAGATGAATGCCAAGCTCAAGCGCATCCTGCCGGTGGACATGTTCTGCTGTGCCACCTTGCTGTGCCTGAGTTTTCAGCGCCGTTCGGTGGAAGTCTGGAACGGCGGCATGCCCGACGGTTACCTGCATCGCGTTGCCAGTGGCGAGCGAACGCCTCTGCCGGCGCGGCACCTGCCTTTGGGGGTGCTGAGCCCGGACTCCTTCGACGAGCGAACCGACGTGTATCCCATGGCCATCGGGGACCGGGTATTTCTCCTGTCCGATGGCGTGATCGATACCTGCGACGCCAATGATCAGTTGTTTGGCGTGCAGCGATTGCAGTGGGTGTTTGCCGCCAATCGCCAGCCGGATGCACTGTTCGAAGAGATCGAGCAGGCGCTGCGTCATTTCGGCGGAGAAGCACGCGATGATGTCAGCATGGTAGAAATCAGCCTGCTGGAGAAGGCGCAGATCACGCCGCCGGCGTTGGTCTACTCCGACAGCGGCCAGTCCTGCCCGCTGGACTGGTCGGTGAGTTTCGAGTTTCGCGCCGCCACGCTCAAGCGTTTCAATCCGTTGCCCTATCTGTTGCAACTGTTGCTTGAGGTGCATGGTCTTCGGGCTCAGAGCGGTGCGCTCTACAGTGTGCTGGCGGAGCTCTATTCCAATGCGCTGGAGCATGGCGTGCTGGGGCTGGATTCGAGCCTCAAGCGCGATGCCTCGGGATTTGCGCGGTATTATCAAGAGCGTAATACCCGGCTGGACGAACTGCAGGATGGCTATGTACGGTTACATTTGCAGGTGACGCCAACGGACGACGGCGGTTGCCTGGCCATTCACATCGAAGACAGCGGCAAGGGTTTCGATGTCGAGCGGGTGATGGCAAGACCTTTGGAAGACGTCCGCCTGTCGGGGCGAGGGGTCAGTCTGATCCGCCAGTTGGGGCGTAATGCCCGCTGGAGCGACAATGGTCGAAGTGCACGCGTGGAGTTTATCTGGGAGGCTCTGGCATAATCCGCGCATTCTTGATCAAGGAGTGAGCAAGTGGACGACACACATGTGGATCGCGACGTGCTGAGTGCATTGCAGGAAGTGATGGAAGGGGGCTATCCGGATCTGCTGGATATCTTTCTTGCGGACTCCGAAGAGCGCCTGAAAGTCTTGAGAACAGCTGACAGTGCCGCACGGCTCGTAGAAACCGCCCATAGCTTCAAGGGCAGCAGCAGCAATATGGGCGCCTTCCGGCTGACAGAGCTCTGCCATCAACTTGAACAGCGGGCTAAAGATTTGCCATGGGCCGCCGTTCAGGAACTGGTCGGCGAAATCGACCGCGAATTCGCCGGTATCCGGCCGCTGTACGAAGCTGAACGACAGCGTTGCCCGGCGAAAATCTGAGCATCCGCTGCATTGGGTCTTCTTCAAGTGAAACTGGCTCGACCTTTGCAGTCAACTCATCCAACTGTACTTACGAGCCCCGTGCAGCGGAGACCGTTTCATGCCCGTTACCCCCGATATTCTGCTTCCGGCCTCCAGGCAAGCCAAGACTCAGGCTGGCTCCGCCAATCCTGCGGCGCTGACCGCTGAGCCCGGGGGCAAGGCCGCAAGCTTCGCTCATGTCTATGCCAGCCAGGCCCAGGGCAAGCCCAATGCATTGGCGGATGCTCCGGTCAAGCCGGGTCGCGACACAACCTGCGATGTTGCCGGAAAAAAAGACGCCAATGACGACAAGTCTGCCGTCGAGGAACCGGTGGTTGCCGGTGGCGGCAAATCCTTGCCTGCCGACCATTCGGCGCAGACTGACGACAAGACCGCCGGCGATGATGCGTCAGATGCCGCCCCGGCTCCTGTCGTCGATGCCGCACCGCTCGATCCGGCGCTTGATCCTTCATTGCAATCCGTCGTACAGGCACCGGTGGCCTTCGCCGTGGTCGACGCTGTGCAACCTGTCGTTGACGCGCCGGTAGCCGCCACTGCTACGGCTACGGCGGCTCCAGTGCTGGCCACTGCCGACGGTGATTTCGATCCCTCGACCGATCCCCTAGACGCCTTGCCGGCGGTGCGCCTGGCGATGGAGCAGGGTGGTCACGTATCGGCCTCCAGCCAGGCGCAGCCCAAGGCTGCACCGACACAGGCGCAAGCCCAGGCTGACGTTGAGCAGACGTCGGCGCAAAACTTTGCCGCCGGCATGGCGACCATGCTGGATGTTCAGGGCGACAAGAGCAGCACCGGCCAGGGCGACGACAAGGCTTTCAGCGGCTTGATCGATGACGGCCTGAAGGATCTCAAGTCCGCCAGCAGCGACACCCGTGTCGATGATTTCGCCAACCGTCTGGCAGCGCTGACCCAGGCCGCCACACCGAAGACCGCCAATGCCTTGCCGGTGAACCAGCCGATCGCCATGCACCAGAGCGGCTGGACCGAAGAGGTGGTGAACCGGGTCATGTACCTGTCCAGCGCCAATCTCAAGGCGGCGGACATCCAGTTGCAGCCCGCTGAACTCGGACGTCTGGACATCCGGGTGAACATGGTTCCCGATCAACAGACCCAGGTCACCTTCATGAGTGCGCATCCGGGAGTGCGTGAGGCGCTGGATGGCCAGGTCCATCGCTTGCGCGACATGTTCGCGCAGCAGGGCATGGGCCAGGTCGATGTCAACGTTTCGGACCAGTCCCGTGGTTCGCAGCAAGGGCAGGAACAGGCCGGGCAAAGCCAGAGCGGACGAACCAGTGCCAGCGGCGGTCGCCTCGACTCGATGGATGACGACATCACCCCGAGCGTCGCTGAAGTAGCGGCCAATACCACCAGCGTGATCGGCTCCAGCGCGGTCGATTACTACGCCTGATCAGGCCATACACCAAACCCTGTGGGAGCGGGCTTGCTCGCGAATGCGGTCAGTCATTCAAAATCTCTGTCGACTGACACTGCCCCTTCGCGAGCAAGCCCGCTCCCACAGTGGTTTTGCGCCGTCTTCAAATTGTGCCCAGTCCACCCATCCCCCCTCCCAGCCGTTCTGGCATAACACTTGCTCTTGCCTTGCCGTGCGACTGTGAAAACCCGAATAGTGACGGATTATTGGCATGGCGAAGAGCGACGCAGCAGTAGTAAAAGACCCCGTAACCAAAGGCAAACTCAAGCTGATCATCGTGATCGTGGTGGCCCTGCTGCTGGCGATCGGTTTGTCCGTGGGGGCGACCTGGTACTTCATGCACAGCGCCCAGAGCAAGCCTGCCGCCGCAGTGGAGCAGGCTCCCGCCGGCAAGCAGCCAGCGATTTTCGAATCGATGGCGCCGGCTTTCGTGGCCAACTTCAACCAGAACGGTCGCCAGCGCTACATGCAAGTGAGCATCACCATGCTCGGTCGTAACCAGGCGGATCTGGATGCGCTCAAGGTCCACATGCCGGTGATCCGCAATAACCTGGTGATGCTGTTCTCCGGGCAGGACTTCGCGACCCTAGCTTCGCCGGTCGGCCAGGAAATGCTGCGACAGAAAGCCACCGCCAGTGTCCAGGAAGTGGCGCAGAAAGAGCTCGGCAAAGTGGTGATCGAACAGTTGCTTTTCACTAATTTCGTACTGCAGTAGGAACACGACATGGCCGTGCAGGACCTGCTGTCCCAGGATGAGATCGACGCGCTGTTGCATGGCGTCGACGATGGTCTGGTACAGACCGAAAACGCTGCCGAACCCGGCGCCGTCAAAAGCTATGACCTGACCAGCCAGGATCGCATCGTCCGTGGACGCATGCCGACCCTGGAAATGATCAACGAGCGTTTCGCCCGCTATACCCGCATCAGCATGTTCAATATGCTGCGGCGCTCGGCGGACGTGGCGGTCGGCGGCGTGCAGGTGATGAAGTTCGGCGAATACGTGCACTCGCTGTACGTGCCGACCAGTCTCAACCTGGTCAAGATCAAACCCCTGCGCGGCACTGCGTTGTTCATCCTCGACGCCAAACTGGTGTTCAAGCTGGTGGACAACTTCTTCGGTGGCGACGGCCGGCACGCCAAGATCGAAGGGCGTGAGTTCACGCCGACCGAACTGCGCGTGGTACGCATGGTGCTGGAACAGGCGTTCGTCGACTTGAAGGAAGCCTGGCAGGCGATCATGGAAGTCAACTTCGAGTACATCAACTCGGAAGTGAACCCGGCCATGGCCAACATCGTCGGCCCGAGCGAAGCCATTGTGGTGTCGACCTTCCACATCGAACTCGATGGCGGTGGCGGCGACCTGCACGTGACCATGCCGTACTCGATGATCGAACCGGTGCGCGAAATGCTCGATGCCGGCTTCCAGTCGGACCTCGACGACCAGGACGAGCGCTGGGTCAACGCCCTGCGCCAGGACGTGCTGGACGTCGACGTGCCGATCGGTGCGACGGTGGCTCGTCGTCAGTTGCGCCTGCGCGACATCCTGCACATGCAGCCGGGGGATGTGATCCCGGTCGACATGCCGGAAGAAATGATCATGCGCGCCAACGGCGTGCCGGCCTTCAAGGTCAAGATGGGCTCGCACAAGGGCAACCTGGCGTTGCAAGTGATCGAGCCGATCGAGCGCCGTTGACCGGCGCTTGTACCCGTTTGCGACTAACCGAATTCTGATTTTTTGCTCGCCGAGGACACAGACAAATGAACACGCAAGACGACCAGGCCCTGGCCGATGAGTGGGCAGCAGCCCTGGAAGAAACCGGTGATGCCGGGCAGGCCGATATCGACGCCCTGCTGGCCGCCGACTCCGGCAATTCCGCATCCGGCCGCCTGCCAATGGAAGAGTTCGGCAGCGTGCCGAAAAACAACGAGCCGGTCACTCTCGACGGCCCGAACCTGGATGTGATCCTCGATATCCCGGTGTCGATTTCCATGGAAGTGGGCAGCACCGACATCAACATCCGTAACCTGCTTCAACTGAACCAGGGGTCGGTGATCGAGCTTGATCGCCTGGCCGGCGAGCCGCTGGACGTACTGGTCAATGGCACGCTCATCGCCCACGGCGAAGTGGTGGTGGTCAACGAGAAGTTCGGCATCCGCCTGACGGACGTGATCAGCCCAAGCGAACGCATCAAGAAGCTGCGCTGAGTGAAAAAGGTTCTCGGGTTTGTATTGGCGATGCCGTTCAGCGTGCTGGCGGCCGAACCTGTCGCAACGGCGACCACGGCCGCTGCGCCGGCGGTGAGCAGCGGTGTGGCCGGCCAGTTGACGCAGTTGGTGTTCGGCTTGCTGCTGGTGCTGGGGTTGATCTTCTTCCTTGCCTGGTTGCTGCGTCGGGTCCAGCAGGCCGGCCCGGCCGGCAAGGGGCAGGTCATCGAGATTGTCGGCTCCCGCGCGCTGGGGCCTCGCGATCGCCTGATGCTGGTGCAGGTCGGCAACGAGCAGATCCTGTTGGGCCTGAGCCCCGGCAACATCACTGCGCTGCACGTCCTCAAGGAGCCGGTGCAAGTGCCGAGCACCGAGAAGCCGACGCCGGAATTTGCCCAGCGCCTGTTGGAAATGCTGGGTAAAGATCACAAGGATAAGAAGTAATGGGTGCGCTGCGCATCGTCTTGACGCTGACCCTGATGCTGGCCGCGCCGCTGGCATTCGCCGCCGATCCGCTGTCGATCCCGGCAATCACCCTGGGCACCAATGCGCAGGGTGCGCAGGAATACTCGGTCAGCCTGCAAATCCTGCTGATCATGACCGCGCTGAGTTTTATCCCGGCGTTTGTCATGCTGATGACCAGTTTCACCCGGATCATCATTGTCTTCTCGATCCTGCGCCAGGCCCTGGGCCTGCAGCAGACACCGTCGAACCAGATCCTCACCGGCATGGCGCTGTTCCTGACCCTGTTCATCATGGCGCCGGTGTTCGACCGGGTGAATCAGGATGCCCTGCAGCCGTACCTGGCGGAAAAGCTGACGGCCCAGGATGCGGTCGCCAAGGCGCAGGTGCCGATCAAGAACTTCATGCTCGCCCAGACTCGCACCAGCGATCTGGAGCTGTTCATGCGCCTGTCCAAGCGCACTGACATCGCGACGCCGGATCAGGCGCCGTTGACCATCCTGGTGCCCGCTTTCGTGACCTCCGAGCTGAAAACGGCATTCCAGATCGGCTTCATGATCTTCATCCCGTTCCTGATCATCGACCTGGTCGTGGCCAGTGTGTTGATGGCCATGGGGATGATGATGCTGTCGCCGCTGATCATTTCCCTGCCGTTCAAGATCATGTTGTTCGTGCTGGTCGATGGCTGGGCGTTGATCATCGGCACGCTGGCCAGCAGCTTCGGTGGTGTCTCGCCATGACCCCGGAAGTAGCGGTCGATATCTTCCGGGAAGCGCTGTGGCTGACCACCATGATGGTGGCGGTGCTGGTGATTCCGAGTCTGCTGATCGGCCTGCTGGTGGCGATGTTCCAGGCCGCCACCCAGATCAACGAACAGACCCTGAGCTTCCTGCCGCGCCTGCTGGTGATGCTGGTGACGCTGATCGTGGCTGGCCCGTGGCTGGTGCAGACTTTCATGGATTACATCCTGCAGCTGTACGGCAGTATTCCTCAGGTCATCGGCTAAACCATGTCACTGCTAGCGCTGACCGATACCCAGATCAGCACCTGGGTGGCGACATTCATGTTGCCGCTGTTTCGCGTCGGCTCCTTGCTGATGGTCATGCCGGTGTTCGGCACAACCCTGCTGCCTCGGCGCATCCGTCTGTATTTCGCGCTGGCCATTACCGTGGTCATCGTGCCGGGCCTGCCGCCGATGCCGCCGGTCAACCCTCTGGATTTAAGCGGGCTGTTGCTGATTGCCGAGCAGATTCTCATCGGTGCCGTGATGGGGTTTTCCTTGCAGCTGTTCTTCCAGGCATTTGTGGTTGCCGGGCAAATCGTCGCCATCCAGATGGGCATGGGCTTCGCCTCCATGATCGACCCGGCCAACGGCGTATCGACGGCGGTGATCGGGCAGTTTTTCACGATGCTGGTGACGCTGCTGTTCCTGTCCATGAACGGTCATCTGGTGGTGTTCGAGATCCTCACCGAGAGTTTCACCACGTTGCCGGTGGGAGGTGGCCTGATGGTCAATCACTACTGGGAGCTGGCCGGCAAGCTCGGCTGGGTGCTCGGTGCGGCGTTATTGCTGGTGCTGCCGGCGATCACCGCGTTGCTGGTGGTCAACATCGCGTTTGGCGTCATGACCCGGGCGGCGCCGCAACTCAATATTTTCTCTGTCGGCTTCCCGCTGATCCTGGTACTTGGGCTGTTCATTGTCTGGGTCGGTCTGGCGGACATTCTCAACCAGTATCAACCGCTGGCCACCGAGGCCTTGCAGTTGTTACGTGAAATGGCGCGGGCGAGCTGAGCCATGGCCGAGAGCGAAAGCGGTCAGGACAAAACAGAAGACCCCACGGAGAAGCGCAAACAGGACTCCCGTGAAAAGGGTGAGATAGCGCGGTCCAAGGAACTCAACACCCTGGCGATCATGCTGGTCGGTGCCTCGGCGCTGCTGATTTTTGGCGGCGCCATGGCGCAGGACATGATGGAGCTGATGCGCATCAACTTCTCGCTGCCGCGGGAAGTAATCCTGGATCAGCGCTCCATGGCCACCTATCTGATGCGCTCGGGGCAAATTGCCCTGTGGTCGATCCAGCCGGTGATGATCACCTTGGTACTGGCCGCCATCATCGGTCCGATTTCCCTGGGGGGCTGGCTGTTCGCGGCGAGTTCCATGGCGCCCAAGTTCAGCCGCTTGAACCCCGGCCCCGGCCTCAAACGCATGTTCTCCACCAAGTCGCTGGTCGAACTGCTCAAGGCCCTGGCCAAGTTCATCATCATCCTGTTCGTGGCGCTGGCGGTACTGTCGTCGGACATCGACGACCTGCTGCGCATCGCCCATGAGCCCCTGGACATGGCGATCATTCACAGCCTGCAAGTCGTGGGCTGGAGCACCCTGTGGATGGCGTGCGGGCTGATCCTGATCGCGGTGGTGGACGTGCCGGTGCAGCTCTGGGAGAGCCACAAGAAACTGCTGATGACCAAGCAGGAAGTGCGTGACGAGCACAAGGACCAGGAGGGGCGGCCGGAGGTCAAGCAGCGGATTCGACAGCTGCAACGCGAGATGTCCCAGCGACGGATGATGGCCGCCATTCCCGAGGCCGACGTGGTCATCACCAACCCGACCCACTACGCGGTGGCCCTCAAATACGACCCGGAAAAGGGTAATGCGCCGGTGTTGCTGGCCAAGGGTAGCGACTTCCTGGCCCTGAAGATCCGCGAGATCGCGGCGGCCAATGAGATTTTGCTGCTGGAATCGCCGGCGCTGGCGCGGTCGATTTACTACTCCACCGAGCTTGAGCAGGAGATTCCGGGTGGGTTGTATCTGGCGGTTGCGCAGGTGTTGGCTTACGTTTATCAGATTCGACAGTACCGGGCGGGCAAGGGCAAGCGCCCGGATCCGCTCAAGGATGATCTGCCGATTCCCCCAGATCTTCGCCGCGATTCCTGACAGTCCAAGCCAGCCAGCACACACAAAACCTGTGGGAACGAGCGTGCTCGCGAAGAGGCCATCCCAGCCAATAGAGATGTCGACTGACACACCGCCTTCGCGAGCAGGCTCGCTCCCACATGAATTGTGCCTGACTTGAATCCTTAACTAGCCCTGCGGATCGATGTTTTCCAGTGCGCGATTCACCGCCAACTCGTCAAGCATGATCATCTGCGAAATCGCCAGCATCGTATTGCGCTGAGAACCTTTCAGGCAGTCAGCAAAGTCATCGGCCACGACCCTGGCCGACGCCAGCGATTCGCAGGCATGCGCCAACAGCCTTTCTGTATCGATACCGGGCGCAATGACGAACATCGTGCTGGGTTTTCGCACGGTGGCGTTTATACGGGCGGTCAGGTTGATGTACTCATCGAGGGCGCGGTCGGCGGCTTCGTGGAGTTTTTGTGGATCGATTGAGGTGTCTGGGGAAGCGTCTTCGGTTCCCGGCGGGTTGGGCGTTACTTTGAACATAGATGGAGCTCCATATGTATTGGAAGAACCATCACCTTCGCTACCAAACGAAGGTGGCGGCCATACGCAGGTTGGTAGACCGGCCCACATGGAAAACCGGCGCGCCCGAGGGCGCCCTGCGCACAGCCACCATGAAAACAAGTGCCGATTAGGCACTTGGACAAGGTGACGCTGTGCGCCATGTGTGAGCGGCGGGCTACCAAACCCGATCACTGTTTTTCAGCGACCGTCAAACGATAGAGTCCGACCCTCAGGCGCACAAGTCGGCGGATTCTGATGCAGTCGTAGGCTGCGACGCAAGCGTGTGTAGGCTCTGTAAGTGTCTGGAGATGTTGATTAAAAACAGACGTTTAAAATCAAAAGATCGCAGCCTTCGGCAGCTCCTGCACATATCGAAATAATTTTTAGGGAGCTGCCGAAGGTCGCGATTTTTTGATATTGAAGAGACCCTTTTAAGGTTGTTACAAAGAATTCCACTCGTCTCTGATTATTTTTGCTTTGGTTGGGTGAACTCCCATTAATTCACCGTTAATACCTCTGTTGTGTGCGATATTAGCGGCCTCTACAAAAGCGATTCCTCTCGTTAAGCCTTGTGCGTTCATAAGTTGAGTTTGGATGTCTGCTGCGGCGTTATATATGTTGTAACTATCTATTTTTAGGTCTGTTTGTTGGTGTGTGAGCTTCCTAGGAAGCTGTTGAAGATCTGTTGCTGAAGTTTTTGAGTAGCTTAGTTCCTGTAGGCTTGGATTCTGTTTGTAGCTTTTGCCAGGTGCATCACCTATTCGCACGTATACTCTGCTGCCATTACCGACCACGTGTCGTGTCTGGGTTGGTGCTCCAAGGTAATTGATCGTTTTCGTGAGTTCTGTCCAGCGACCGTCGGACATAACTGTGTTTTCAGTTTTTACAATGTTATGTGAAAAAACCGTCTCTGGGCCGCTCATGTAGCCAAGTTTAACTCTCTTAAGTCCCCTGTTCTGTGCGCTTGTTTGCCATTTTTTAATGGCGGCCAATATTTTTGTTGAAAAAGACCCATTTGGATCACTCCTGTTTATCGGATCTCCCAAACAATATGCATATGAGTTCAATCCACCTTTCCTGAACGGGCTTAAACTATCTGGGCTATTAAACCTCATCAAAACCGGATTGAAGGCTCGATACCCATTACCCAACAAATAACACCCGGTCACCGGTTCAGGCCGCTCACCATTGAAGCCCAGCAGACTGCTCAAACCACTTTCAGCACGGCGATGGCCATATGGGGTGTAAGCGATAGCTTGTCTTTGAATGTCAGTGTTGAGCAGATTCAGTACCGAGCGCTGCTGATCGCTGGCCAGCAGCGTGGTGTCGAGCACATCACTCTGGCGTCGATGTTGCGCCAGTAGCAGGTCCTCGTGCTGGACAATGGAGTACCTGATTGCCCCCTGTATTTCCGTGGCCAGGCGGCTTTTGCAGTAAAAACGCTGGTGAGCGGGTGCATCCGGTTGAAGCTGACTGATCAGGCGATCCAGGGGGTCGTAGCTGTAGCGGCAACGCAGGATGGGTTGTATGGATTCCATGGAAGTCGCTCCAGATTCTCAAAGGGAGGGCGATTGAGTATCGGTCGATCAGCCGCAGGTGGGTACTAGCAGAACTGATAGGTTCGGCAATCTTTGCGAAGGGTGAGCAGTCCGGAGCGCCGCAATCCCTGTGGGAGCGAGCTTGCTCGCGATAGCGGTGGGTCAGCCACCAGGTATGTTTGTTGTGCCGACGTCATCGCGAGCAAGCTCGCTCCCACAGGGTTCTCCATTGTTTTGAAATCTAGCCTTTTTTTGAAACTCCCGAGGCCGACGTGGTCATCACCAACCCGACCCACTACGCGGTGGCCCTCAAGTACGACCCGGAAAAGGGTAATGCGCCGGTATTGCTGGCCAAGGGCAGTGACTTCCTGGCCCTGAAGATTCGCGAGATCGCGGCGGCCAACGAGATTTTGCTGCTGGAATCGCCGGCGCTGGCGCGGTCGATCTATTGCTCCACCGAGCTTGAGCAGGAAATTCCGGGTGGGCTCTACCTGGCGGTTGCACAGGTGTTGGCTTACGTTTATCAGATTCGACAGTACCGGGCGGGCAAGGGCAAGCGACCTGATCCGCTTAAGGATGATTTGCCGATTCCGCCGGATTTGCGGCGGAATAATTAACCATCGGGCAATTCCTGGTTGCTCTTGTTGTCGTGCGACTTGGCGTGCGAAATGTATGTCTGGATTTCGGGTTCATGCTTGTTGAGATTACAAGTCTTTGTAGTTTTGACGTGCATGCTGTCGAATATATTCTGCTCTTTTGATAATCGTTTCGCCTGCACTTTGACTCATTATGTCTTTGTATTCCTGGGATGCGGGGCTGTTGGATTGATGGTGAAAGAAGGATATGGAATCATCAAAAAAATCGGTGCGTAGCACTTCTTGGCCTGCATTGTTGGTTGTTGTTATGGGGGTGCTGGGAGAGGGGATGCCAGAGTCGTCGAATGAAATTCCTTCTTTTTGATGACGGAAATATCGTTTGCTGGCTTCCGACTTGGATGTGTGGAGTGTTAAAGGATTTATATCGCCAGATATTTTTCCATTTTGCTCTAGTGTGGTGCTTTCTTTTAATAGCGTTATTGTCTTCTGAATTTCAATTTCTTTAAGTTTTTCAGCTTTGATTTGGGTTTTAAGTTTCATTTTTGGGTGTTGGTGGCCTGGTATTTTCGACATTGTGTTTTTTGTTTTTTTAGATATTGCGTTGAATACATGGTGCCAGGCCGTTTTCTTAAAAAATTGTACGAACGGAGTGTGTCCTAGCGGGTCGCTCAGGTTAACGGGGTCTCCCCAGCAATATGCATATGAGTTCAATCCTCCGCTACCAAAAGGACTCAAACTATCCGGACTATTAAATCTCATCAACACCGGATTAAACCCCCGATACCCATTCCCCAATAAATAATGCCCAGTCACTGGGTCCGGTCGTTCGCCGTTAAAGCCCATAAGACTCGTCAACCCGCTTTCGGCCTGGCGATGTCCGTAAGGCGAGTAGGCGATGGGGTGTTGCTGTTGATCGGCTGTGAGGGTGTGCAGCACCGAGCGTTGCAGGTCAGTCGCCAGCAGCGTGCTTTCAACGGCACCGCCCTGGTTTTTGCATTGCGCCAGCAGGAGGTCGTTATTCTGAAAGACACTGAATCCGATCGCCCCCTGTATTTCGGTGGCCAAACGGCTTTTGCAGTAAAAACGCTGGTGAGCGGGTGCATCCGGTTGAAGTTGGCTGATCAGCCGATCAAGCGGGTCATAGCTGTAGCGGCAACGCAGGATGGGTTGTGTGGATTCCATGGAGGTCGCTCCAGATTCTCAAAGGGAGGGCGATTGAGTATCGGTCGATCAGTCGCAGGTGGGTACTAGCAGAACTGATAGGTTCGGCAGTCTTTGCGAAGGGTGAGCAGTCCGGAGCGCCGCAATTCCTGTGGGAGCGAGCTTTCTCGCGATAGCGGTGGGTCAGCCACCAAGTATGTTTGTTGTGCCGACGTCATCGCGAGCAAGCTCGCTCCCACGGGGATTTCCGTTGTTTTGAAATTTAGCCTTTTCCTGAAGCTGTACTGGATGCCCCACACCCTCAATGCCCCTTCCCGGCAAAAGTTGGAAAGCTTCTTGCAGTAGCCGCTCTGCGCCTGCTTCAGGCGTCAAAAGTTTGCTTTAAAGGAACGGGGAAAACCGGTGGATCGCTCTCAGTTAATCAACAGTGCCCGCACAAACGTTGCCGACCTCAGTCGGGGCAATCTGGGCGTGCCGCTGTTGTTGCTGGTCATGCTGGCGATGATGATGTTGCCGGTGCCGCCGTTCCTGCTGGACGTGTTCTTCACCTTCAACATAGCCCTGTCCATCGTCGTGCTGCTGGTGTGCGTCTACGCCTTGCGGCCGCTGGATTTCGCGGTGTTTCCGACCATTCTGCTGGTGGCGACACTGTTGCGCCTGGCGTTGAACGTGGCCTCCACGCGGGTGGTGATGCTCCACGGTCAGGACGGCCATGCCGCCGCCGGTAAGGTGATCCAGGCCTTTGGTGAGGTGGTGATCGGCGGTAACTACGTGGTCGGTATCGTGGTCTTCGCGATCCTGATGATCATCAACTTCGTCGTGGTGACCAAGGGTGCCGGGCGGATTTCCGAGGTGAGCGCGCGTTTCACCCTCGATGCGATGCCCGGCAAACAAATGGCGATCGATGCCGACCTCAATGCCGGTTTGATCGACCAGAACCAGGCCAAGCTGCGTCGGATGGAAGTGGCCCAGGAAGCCGAGTTCTACGGTTCCATGGACGGTGCCAGCAAATTTGTCCGTGGTGACGCCATCGCCGGCCTGTTGATCCTGTTCATCAACCTGATCGGCGGCATGGCGGTCGGTATCTTCCAGCACGGCATGACCTTCGGCGACGCCGGCAAGGTGTATGCGCTGCTGACCATTGGTGACGGTTTGGTGGCGCAATTGCCATCACTGTTGTTATCGACAGCAGCGGCGATCATGGTGACCCGTGCTTCCGGTTCGGAAGACATGGGCAAGCAAATCAATCGCCAGATGTTCGCCTCGCCCAAGGCGCTGGCGGTGGCAGCGGGCTTGATGGCGGTCATGGGCCTGGTGCCCGGCATGCCGCATTTCTCGTTCCTGAGCATGGCGGCGCTGGCGGCCGGTGGCGCTTACCTGTTCTGGAAAAAGCAGAACGTCGCCAAGGTGCAGGCCCTGCAAGAGGTCAAGCGCCAGCAGGAGTTGCTGCCGTCGCCGGCCCGCGCCCAGGAAACCAAGGAGCTTGGCTGGGATGACGTGACGCCGATCGATATGATCGGCCTGGAGGTGGGTTATCGCCTGATTCCGTTGGTGGACCGCAACCAGGGCGGCCAGTTGCTGGCGCGAATCAAGGGCGTACGCAAGAAACTGTCCCAGGATCTGGGCTTCCTGATGCCCACGGTGCATATCCGCGACAACCTCGACCTGGCCCCAAGTGCCTATCGCCTGACCCTCATGGGGGTGATCCTGGCCGAAGCGGAGATTTACCCGGATCGCGAACTGGCGATCAACCCGGGGCAGGTCTACGGCACGCTCAACGGCATTACCGCCAAAGATCCGGCTTTCGGCCTGGAGGCGGTCTGGATCGAAATCAGCCAGCGCGCCCAGGCGCAATCCCTCGGTTATACGGTGGTCGATGCCAGTACAGTAGTGGCTACCCACTTGAACCAGATACTCTACAAGCATTCCAGTGAACTGATCGGTCACGAAGAAGTGCAGCAACTCATGCAATTGTTGGCCAAAAGCTCGCCGAAGCTGGCCGAGGAGCTGGTGCCGGGCGTGGTTTCGCTGTCGCAGCTGCTCAAGGTGCTGCAAGCGCTGCTGGCCGAACAAGTGCCGGTGCGCGACATCCGCAGCATTGCCGAGGCGATCGCCAACAATGCCGCCAAGAGTCAAGATACCGCCGCGCTGGTGGCTGCCGTGCGGGTTGGCGTATCCCGCGCAATCGTCCAAAGCATTGTAGGCACTGAGTCGGAGCTGCCAGTCATCACGCTGGAGCCCAGGTTGGAACAAATATTGCTCAATAGTCTGCAGAAGGCAGGACAAGGTTCGGAAGAGGGCGTTCTGCTGGAGCCAAGCATGGCTGAGAAGCTGCAACGTTCGTTGATTGACGCGGCGCAGCGTCAGGAGATGCAAGGTCAGCCGGTGATTCTGCTGGTGGCCGGTCCGGTTCGCGCGATGCTCTCGCGATTTGGCCGGCTCGCAGTCCCGGGTTTGCATGTGTTGGCTTACCAGGAAATCCCTGACAACAAGCAAGTGACCATCGTTGCGACAGTAGGGCCCAACGGCTGAGGTAGTGGTTTATGCAAGTTAAGCGTTTTTTCGCCGCCGATATGCGTCAGGCCATGAAGCTGGTTCGCGATGAGCTGGGCGCTGATGCGGCCATTATTGGCAACCGCCGGATCGCCGGGGGTGTCGAGCTGACGGCTGCGCTGGATTACAAGCTGTCGGCGCTGGCGCCGCGGGTTCCGAACATGGAACTCGAAGACGAGCTGCGCAAGACTCAGTCGCGGATCGTCACCGCCCAGGCCGAATTGAGTCTGCGTGGCGATGGTGAGAGCGACAATGCGACCAATCGCCAATTGTTCGCCGGCTTGCCGTTGACCGCCGCCGAGCCGCTGATCGAACCGACCTACGCCGAACCTCGTCGTCCTGTACCGGCCGCTGCGCCAGCGTCCGCTGGCGTGGACCCGCGGGCGTTCGACTCGATGCGTTTCGAACTCAACAGCCTGCGCGAACTCATGGAAGTACAACTCGGCTCCCTGGCCTGGAATCAGCTGCAAGGCAGCCGTCCGGACCAGGCCAACCTCTGGCGTCGCCTGCAACGCATCGGCCTGTCCGGCCCGCTGTCGCGTGACCTTTTGGCGATGATCACCGAAATCGAAGAACCCCGTCAGGCCTGGCGCATGTTGCTCGCGCACCTGGCGCGCATGATCGTTACCCCGGAAGTCGAGCCGCTGGAAGAGGGCGGTGTGATTGCCATGGTCGGCCCTGCCGGCATGGGCAAGACCACCACCCTGGCCAAGCTGGCTGCCCGTTACGTGCTCAAGTACGGCGCGCAGAACATCGCGCTGGTGAGCATGGACAGCTTCCGCATCGGTGCCCAGGAGCAGCTCAAGACCCTGGGGCGCATTCTCAATGTGTCGGTGACCCACGTCGATCCGGGCCAGTCCCTGGTGCAGGCGCTGGAGCCATTGCTGCGCAAGCGCGTGGTGCTCATCGATACCGCGGGCCTTCAGGCCAGTGATCCGGCCCTGCGCATGCAGCTCGAAAGCCTGGCCGGTCGCGGCATCCGCTCGAAAAATTATCTGGTCCTGGCAACCACCAGCCAGAAACAGGTTCTAACGGCCGCTTATCACAGTTACAAGCGTTGTGGGCTCGCAGGCTGCATCCTGACTAAACTGGATGAAACGGCAAGTCTGGGCGAGGTGTTGAGCCTTGCCATCAGTCATGAACTGCCGGTGGCTTACCTGACCGATGGCCCGCGGATCCCGGATGATTTGCATCTGCCGCGTCGTCACCAGTTGGTCAGCCGCGCCGTGAGCGTACAAATGCAGGAAGAACCCAGCGAAGAAGCCATGGCTGACATGTTCGCTGACATCTACCACAGTCCGACCAAGCAGGTTGGCTGAGGTAAAAATGAACAGTTTTTGTACCTACATCGATGGTCTGCCATGCATTGTTCCGTTTGTGAACGCGCAGCCAGTAATGTGGCCTCCGTCTATGCAAGACAAGGTAAAGAAATAACATGGGCAGCATGCATCCCGTACAGGTGATCGCGGTGACCGGCGGCAAAGGTGGCGTCGGGAAAACTAATGTGTCAGTGAACTTGTCCCTGGCTTTGGCCGAGCTTGGCCGGCGCGTCATGCTGTTGGACGCCGACCTTGGACTGGCGAACGTCGACGTTCTGCTGGGCCTGACACCCAAACGTACCCTGGCCGACGTGATCGAAGGCCGCTGCGAACTGCGCGATGTACTGCTGCAGGGACCCGGCGGCATCCGTATCGTTCCGGCCGCATCCGGTACTCAGAGCATGGTGCATCTGAGCCCCGCGCAACACGCCGGCCTGATCCAGGCCTTCAGTGATATTGGCGACAACCTCGACGTACTGGTGATCGACACCGCTGCGGGCATTGGTGACTCGGTAGTCAGTTTCGTCCGCGCAGCCCAGGAAGTGCTGCTGGTGGTGTGCGACGAGCCGACCTCGATCACCGATGCCTACGCCTTGATCAAGTTGCTGAACCGCGATTACGGCATGAACCGCTTCCGCGTCCTGGCCAACATGGCCCAGAGCCCGCAGGAAGGACGCAACCTGTTCGCCAAGTTGACCAAGGTCACGGATCGCTTCCTCGACGTCGCCCTACAATACGTCGGTGCGGTGCCTTACGACGAAAGCGTGCGCAAGGCCGTGCAGAAGCAGCGCGCCGTCTACGAGGCCTTCCCGCGTTCCAAGTGCTCGCTGGCGTTCAAGGCCATCGCGCAGAAGGTCGATACCTGGCCGTTGCCGGCCAACCCGCGCGGGCACCTGGAGTTTTTCGTCGAGCGGCTCGTGCAGCAGACAGCAGGACCTGTTCTATGACAGCCAGCGGCTACAACCTCTATAAGAAGTCGGCACGCGATGCGCAGTACGAGCTGATCGAGCGTTACGCGCCGCTGGTTAAACGCATTGCCTACCACTTGCTGGCGCGTTTGCCGGCCAGTGTCCAGGTCGAAGACCTGATCCAGGCCGGGATGATCGGCCTGCTTGAAGTGTCGACCAAATATGACGCCAGCAAAGGCGCCAGTTTCGAGACGTACGCGGGCATTCGAATCCGCGGCGCCATGCTCGATGAAGTGCGCAAGGGGGACTGGGCGCCACGTTCGGTTCACCGCAATACGCGCATGGTCAGCGATGCCATTCGCTCGATTGAAGCGAAAACCGGCCGTGACGCTAAAGATCACGAAGTTGCGGCCGAACTCCAATTGAGTCTCGACGATTACTACGGGATTTTGAACGACACCCTGGGCAGCCGGCTGTTCAGTTTCGACGATCTGTTGCAGGACGGCGAACACGAAGGGCTGCACGAGGATGGCGCGAGTGCTCATCTCGAGCCGTCACGCGACCTGGAGGATGAACGCTTCCAGGTGGCGCTGGCGGATGCGATTGCCAATTTGCCGGAGCGTGAGCGACTGGTGTTGGCGCTGTACTACGACGAAGAGTTGAACCTCAAGGAAATCGGTGAGGTCCTGGGGGTCAGCGAATCGCGGGTCAGCCAGTTACACAGCCAGTGCGCGGCCCGTTTGCGGGGGCGTTTGGGGGAGTGGCGAGCGCGCTGAAGGCAGTGTGGGGACACTGCGAACGAGGCTGGTGTGGTGTTGAACTGCGCCGGTCGCGATCTGTTGTGCTCCAGACAGTCATTGAGTGCTTTGCCGGATTGATTGAAATGGCGCGTCCAGGTGCTGGGCGCGTTTAAGACTGCTTGGAGGTCGAATTGGACAAGAACATGAAAATCCTCATCGTTGATGACTTCTCAACGATGCGGCGGATCATCAAGAACCTGCTGCGTGACCTTGGGTTCACCAACACCGTCGAGGCCGACGATGGCACTACCGCCATTCCGGTGCTCAACAGCGGAAGCATCGACTTTCTGGTAACGGACTGGAACATGCCTGGCATGACCGGTATCGATCTGCTGCGTCACGTGCGTGCCGATGAAAAGCTCAAGCACCTGCCGGTGCTGATGGTGACCGCTGAAGCCAAGCGCGAGCAGATCATCGAAGCGGCCCAGGCCGGCGTTAACGGCTATGTGGTCAAGCCCTTCACGGCCCAGGCGTTGAAAGAAAAAATCGAGAAGATTTTCGAACGCATCGGTTGATGAGTGCGCCACGGGGGAGCTATGGGCAATAACGAAACTTCATTGGGCGATTTTGAATCGACCCTGAAAAAACACGCCGTCGAATTGGTCGAGAGCCTTGAGAAAGGCAAGTTCGGCGACGCGGTGCAATTGATCCATGAGCTCAACCAGACCCGTGACCGCGGCCTGTATCAGGAAGTGGGCAAGCTCACTCGCGAGCTGCATAGCGCGATCGTCAATTTCCAGATTGACCCGCACATGCCGCAAGCCGAAGAAGTGTCGCAGATCACCGACGCCACCGAGCGCCTGGGGTATGTGGTCAAGCTGACCGAGGCGGCGGCCAACCGCACCATGGATCTGGTGGAAAATGCCACGCCGCTGGTCAATGGCCTGGCCGATGAAGCCAAGGTGTTGAGCGCGGACTGGGGGCGCTTCATGCGTCGCGAAGTCGGCGCCGAAGAGTTTCGTGAACTGGCCCGGCGGGTCGACGGCTTCCTGACGCGCAGCGGCACGGACAATCGCGCGGTGTCGGGCAACCTCAACGACATCCTGCTCGCCCAGGATTACCAGGACCTCACAGGCCAGGTGATCAAGCGTGTGACCCAGTTGGTCACCGAAGTCGAAAGCAACCTGCTCAAGCTCGTGCTGATGGCCAGCCAGGTGGACCGCTTTGCGGGCATCGAACATGACCGTGAAGCGATGCTTGCTGAAAAAGATCCACAAAAACATCTCTCTCAGGGTGAAGGTCCGCAGATTCATGCCGATAAAAGAGAAGACGTTGTGTCCGGTCAGGACGATGTGGACGATTTGTTATCCAGCCTGGGATTTTAGAGTTTTAGAATTTTAGGTTTTTTGGGTTTTTAGACCTGTAGGAGCACCCCCTTAATGAGCTTCGGCGCCGATGAAGAGATCCTTCAGGATTTCCTGGTTGAGGCCGGCGAGATTCTAGAGCAACTGTCCGAGCAACTGGTCGAGCTGGAAAGCCGTCCGGATGATGCGGATCTGCTCAATGCAATTTTTCGCGGTTTTCACACTGTAAAAGGGGGCGCCGGCTTCCTCCAGCTCAACGAACTGGTGGAGTGCTGCCACATCGCCGAGAACGTGTTCGACATCCTGCGCAAGGGTGAGCGTCGCGTCGACTCGGAACTGATGGACGTGGTTCTCGAAGCCCTGGACGCGGTGAACAGCATGTTCAGCGAAGTCCGCGAACGCAGCCCGATCACGGCCGCGACACCGCAACTGCTCGCGGCGCTGGCCCGGCTGGCCGAGCCGCAATCGGCTGACGAAGTGGCGCCTGCGCCCGTCGCCGAGGTGATTGAAGAACCGGTGGCCGAATCCGGTTCCGACGACATCACCGACACCGAATTCGAACAACTGCTGGACTCGCTGAACGCCGTCAAGGCCCAGGCCGAGGCCCCGACGGTTGCTCCAGCGCCCGCCGGCAATGCCGCTGGCAGCGACGAAATCACCGATGCCGAGTTCGAGTCGTTGCTCGATCAACTGCACGGTAAAGGCCAGTTCGCCGTTGACGCGGTTGTCCCGGCGACCGCTGCGCCAGAAGTGCCGAAAGCGGCTGGCGACAGTTCCGATATTACTGACGACGAATTCGAAGCACTGCTCGACCAGCTGCACGGCAAGGGTAACTTTGCTGTCGAGGCTTTGGAGTCGGCCATTGCTTCGGTGCCTGCACCTGCGGCACCAAGCGCGGTGGCGGCCGGCAGCGATCTGATTTCCGATCACGAGTTCGAAGCGCTGCTCGACGAATTGCACGGCAAAGGCAAGTTCACTGAAGTGGGCGCAACGGCTGGAACGGCAACCGGCGCCAACGCCTCGGTTGTGGCACCTGCCGCCAAGGCAGCCGCGCCGAAACCCGTGGTCAGGGCTCCTGAGCCAAAAGCCGAAACACCGGCCCCTGTGGCCGCCGCCGCACCGGCTGCTGCCCGCGCCCCGGCCGCGCCTGCTGCGGAAAAACCGGCGAGCGAAGCCGAGACCACCGTGCGTGTCGATACCGCGCGTCTCGACGAGATCATGAACATGGTCGGCGAGTTGGTGCTGGTGCGTAACCGCCTGGTCCGCCTGGGTCTCAACAGCGGCGACGAAGCCATGTCCAAGGCCGTGTCGAACCTCGACGTGGTCACCGCCGACCTGCAAACCGCGGTCATGAAGACCCGGATGCAACCGATCAAGAAAGTCTTCGGACGCTTCCCGCGCCTGGTCCGCGACCTGGCTCGCCAGCTCAAGAAAGAGATCAACCTGGAACTGGTCGGTGAAGAAACCGACCTCGACAAGAACCTCGTCGAGGCCCTGGCCGATCCGTTGGTCCACTTGGTGCGCAACGCAGTTGACCACGGCATCGAATCTCCGGAAGAGCGCGAAGCCTCGGGCAAGGCCCGTGGCGGCAAGGTCATCCTGGCGGCCGAGCAGGAGGGCGATCACATCCTGCTGTCGATCTCCGATGACGGCAAAGGCATGGACCCGAATGTCCTGCGCTCCATCGCGGTTAAACGCGGTGTGATGGACAAGGATGCCGCCGATCGCCTGAGCGACACCGAATGCTACAACCTGATCTTCGCCCCGGGTTTCTCGACCAAGACCGAGATCTCCGACGTGTCGGGTCGCGGCGTGGGCATGGACGTGGTGAAAACCAAGATTTCCCAGCTCAACGGCTCGATCAACATCTACTCGGCCAAGGGCCAGGGTTCGAAGATCGTCATCAAGGTGCCGCTGACCCTGGCGATCATGCCGACGCTGATGGTGATGCTCGGCAACCAGGCGTTCGCGTTCCCGCTGGTGAACGTCAACGAGATCTTCCACCTCGACCTGTCGACCACCAACGTCGTGGACGGCCAGGAAGTGGTGATCGTGCGGGACAAGGCGCTGCCATTGTTCTATCTCAAACGCTGGCTGGTCAGCTCCGCCGCTCACGAAGAGCAGCGCGAGGGCCATGTGGTGATCCTTTCGGTGGGCACGCAGCGGATCGGCTTTGTCGTCGATCAACTGGTGGGCCAGGAAGAAGTGGTCATCAAGCCATTGGGCAAAATGCTCCAGGGAACTCCGGGCATGTCCGGCGCCACCATCACCGGTGACGGCCGCATCGCGCTGATTCTCGATGTTCCGAGCATGCTCAAGCGTTACGCCACACGGCGTATTTGATTCTGGTGGAGCGGGGCGCCTGGCCTCGCTCCATCTAATGGAGTGTTTATGGCAGTCAAAGTCCTGGTGGTGGACGATTCGGGGTTTTTCCGCCGCCGCGTCTCGGAAATTCTTTCAGCGGATTCCAATATCCAGGTCGTCGGCACGGCGACCAACGGCAAAGAGGCGATTGATCAGGCGCTGGCCCTCAAGCCCGACGTGATCACCATGGACTACGAGATGCCGATGATGGACGGCATCACTGCCGTGCGGCACATCATGCAACGCTGCCCGACCCCGGTCCTGATGTTCTCCTCGCTGACCCACGAAGGCGCCCGGGTCACCCTCGATGCGCTGGATGCCGGCGCGGTGGACTTCCTGCCGAAGAATTTCGAAGACATCTCGCGCAACCCCGAGAAGGTCAAGCAGCTGCTGTGCGAAAAGATCCTGAGCATCTCGCGCAGCAATCGTCGCGTCAGCACTTACAGCGCTCCGGCGCCTGTGGCCGCACCCGCTCCAACACCCGCGTCTTCCAGTATCGGCAGTTACGGCAGCAGCGCGCCCGTGCGTCCGGCGCCAGCACCGATCCCTGCGCGGACCCATGGGGCCACGGCGTCGTCGCCCGTGCCGAAACGCAAAGCCTACAAACTGGTGGCCATCGGTACGTCCACTGGCGGCCCGGTCGCGCTGCAGCGGGTCTTGACCCAATTGCCGGCCAACTTCCCGGCCCCGATCGTGCTGGTCCAACACATGCCGGCCGCCTTCACCAAGGCCTTCGCCGAGCGCCTGGACAAGCTCTGCCGCATCAGCGTCAAGGAAGCCGAGGATGGCGATATCCTGCGTCCGGGCCTGGCGCTACTGGCGCCGGGTGGCAAGCAGATGATGATCGACGGCCGTGGCGCGGTGAAAATCCTCCCGGGTGACGAACGTCTCAACTACAAGCCGTGCGTGGACATCACCTTCGGTTCGGCAGCCAGGACCTACGGTGACAAAGTTCTGGCGGTGGTCCTGACCGGCATGGGCGCCGACGGCCGCGAAGGCGCGCGCCTGCTCAAGCAGGGCGGCAGTTCGATCTGGGCGCAGGACGAAGCCAGTTGCGTGATCTACGGCATGCCGATGGCCATCGTCAAAGCTGAACTCGCCGACGCGGTGTACAGCCTCGACGACATTGGCAAGCACCTGGTCGAGGCCTGTATCTGATGGATGTTCTAAGCCTGATTGGCATCATCATGGCCTTTGTCGCCATCATCGGCGGCAACTACCTTGAAGGCGGTCACCTCGGCGCCCTGGCCAACGGTCCGGCAGCGCTGATCGTGCTCGGCGGCACCATTGGCGCCGCGCTGCTGCAATCGCCGATGAGCGCCTTCAAGCGCGCCATGCAGATCCTCGCCTGGATCCTGTTCCCGCCCCGTGTCGACCTGGCCGGTGGCATCGACCGCGTGGTGAACTGGAGCCTGACCGCCCGCAAGGAAGGCCTGCTGGGCCTCGAAGGCATTGCTGACGCCGAGCCCGACAACTACGCACGCAAAGGTCTGCAACTGCTGGTTGACGGCGCCGAGCCGGAAGCGATCCGCAGCATTCTGGAAGTGGATTTCTACACCCAGGAAAGCCGCGACATCGAAGCGGCCAAAGTCTTCGAAAGCATGGGCGGTTACGCGCCGACCATCGGCATCATCGGTGCGGTGATGGGCCTGATTCATGTCATGGGCAACCTCGCTGATCCATCGCAACTGGGCAGCGGTATTGCCGTGGCGTTCGTCGCCACCATCTACGGCGTGGCCAGTGCCAACCTGGTGCTGCTGCCGATCGCCGCCAAACTCAAATCCATTGCGCTGCGCCAGTCGCGTTATCGCGAAATGCTGCTGGAAGGGCTCCTGTCGATCGCCGAAGGTGAAAACCCACGCTCCATTGAGTTGAAGCTTCAGGGCTTCATGGATTAAGGGAATAAACTCATGGCCCGTCGTCGGCATCAGGAAGAACACGTTAACCACGAGCGCTGGCTGGTGTCCTATGCGGATTTCATCACCTTGCTGTTCGCCTTTTTCGTGGTGATGTACTCGATCTCGTCGATCAATGAAGGCAAGTACAAGGTCATTTCCGAGGCGCTGATCGGGGTCTTTACCGATTCCGATCGTTCGCTCAAGCCCATCCCGATCGGTGACGAGCGGCCGAAGACCGTGACCCCGGCCAAGCCGCTGGTCAAGGACAGTGACCAGGTCGATGCCGGCGTCTCCGGCGCCAGCGATCCGCTCAAGAGCATTGCCGACGACATCAGTGCGGCGTTCGGTGACCTGATCAGCTCCAACCAGATGACCGTGCGCGGCAACGAGTTGTGGGTCGAGATCGAACTCAATTCCAGCCTGTTGTTCGGCAGCGGTGACGCCATGCCCAGCGACATCGCGTTCAACATCATCGACAAGGTCGCGGCGATCCTGAAACCGTTCGACAACCCGATCCATGTCGAAGGTTTCACCGACGATCAACCGATCCGCACCGCGCAGTACCCGACCAACTGGGAGCTGTCCTCGGCCCGCTCGGCGAGCATCGTGCGCATGCTGGCGATGCAGGGAGTGAACCCCGGTCGCCTGGCTTCGGTGGGTTACGGCGAGTTTCAGCCGGTGGCCAACAACGCCACCGCTGAAGGCCGCGCCCGCAATCGTCGCGTGGTGCTGGTGGTATCGCGCAACCTCGATGTTCGCCGCAGCCTGACCGGCACCGGAACCGCCCATGCGCAACCGGATGCCGCATTGAAGCGTGCTGGCACACAAACTGCACCGACCCCGGTCAAGTCGCCGGTACGAGAGAACGCCGTCAATTCTCCGTCACCCGCATTAACACGTTGAGCTATTTCTCGGTCGATCCGTTCGGCCGGGAGGAACAATCCGAATGAGAGTCTGGGCAGTCGCCAATCAAAAGGGTGGTGTCGGTAAAACCACTTCCTCCATCGCTTTAGCCGGTTTACTGGCGGAGGCGGGCAAGCGCGTGGTCGTGGTCGATCTCGACCCCCACGGCTCGATGACCAGCTACTTCGGCTACGATCCCGACGCCCTGGAGCACAGCAGCTACGACCTGTTCCTGCACAAGGGCAACGTGCCCCAAGGCCTGCCGGGTCAACTGCTGCTGTCGACCAGTGACGAACGCATCTCCCTGTTGCCCTCCAGCACCGCGCTGGCCACCCTTGAGCGCCAGTCGCCGGGGCAGAGCGGTTTGGGCCTGGTGATTGCCAAGAGCCTGACGCAATTGTGGCAGGACTTCGATTACGCCGTGATCGACAGCCCGCCCTTGCTTGGCGTGCTGATGGTCAATGCCTTGGCGGCGAGCCAGCAGCTGGTGATCCCGGTGCAGACCGAACACCTGGCGGTCAAGGGCCTGGAGCGCATGGTCAACACCCTGGCGATGATCAACCGTTCGCGCAAACAGGCGTTGCCCTTCACCATCGTGCCGACCCTGTTTGACCGACGCACCCAGGCGTCCCTCGGAACCTTGCGCGTGCTGCGCGACAAATTCCCCGAGGAAATCTGGCAAGGCTACATCCCGGTGGACACGCGCCTGCGCGATGCCAGCCGCGCCGGTCTGACGCCTTCGCGGTTCGACGGCAAGAGCCGTGGCGTTCTCGCTTACCGCGCGTTGCTCAAGCATCTGCTGGCGGCGCAACTTGTCGCGCAGGTGGCGTGACATGAGCCCAATTCCCGTAGGAGCTGCCGCAGGCTGCGATCTTTTGATCTTGCTTGGCGGAGCCCTTGATATCGCTAAAAGATCGCAGCCTGCGGCAGCTCCTACAGGGGGATGCCGATGAATCGGCCATTGAAGCTCACATCGCGCCCGCAACTGGCGTTGCAGTCGTACCTGGACAGCCTGCTGCAAGACGCGACCGAGGACATGGCGCCTGAGATTGAGGCGCTGGCCGAAGTTGTCGAAGCGGTGAAAGTCATCGAAGAGCAAGCCGTGCTGGACGAGTTCCAGGCTGCGGTGCTCGAGGAGCAGGTCCGGGATGCACAGAAGACCGCAGTGGCTGCCGCGCCGGTTGTCGCGCCTTTGGCAAAGACTCCCGTAGCCGTGGCCGAAGCCCCGGAACCCGTTCTGGCGCCGGTTTCGACCCTTGCGCCACTGTTGCAAACCCTGGTGGTTCCCGTCATTGAGGAGCCTGCGGCGCTGGTGCCGCCAGTCGTTGAAGTGCACCTGCCGCCGAGCAATACGCCGCCACCGGTGGAAACCGATGGTCGGCCGTCCTGGGCTGCCGAACCCTTCGAATGCCTGTTGTTCGATGTTGCCGGCTTGACCCTGGCGGTGCCGCTGGTGTGCCTGGGGTCGATTTACTCCCTGGCCGGCCACGAGTTGACGCCGTTGTTCGGCCAGCCGGAGTGGTTCCTGGGCATCCTGCCGAGCCAGGCCGGCAACCTCAAGGTGCTCGATACCGCGCGTTGGGTCATGCCCGACCGTTATCGCGACGATTTCAAGCAGGGCCTGCAATACGTGATTTCGGTGCAAGGCTACGAGTGGGGGCTGGCGGTGCATCAGGTCAGCCGTTCGTTGCGCCTGAACCCGAATGAAATCAAATGGAGAAGTCACCGAGGTCAGCGGCCATGGCTCGCCGGCACGGTGATTGAACACATGTGCGCCTTGCTCGATGTCGCCTCGTTGGCCGAGTTGATCGCAAGTGGCGGCGCCAGGCACATGTCCGGCAGCAAGCCGGGCCACAAACCGACATCAGTCAAATAAACAAAACAGGCGATGTCACTCTGATGATGTTGCACAGAACACACACCGCCAGGGCGGTTTCTTGAGGGGTCAGGGTATGAATGACAAGGCAACGGCGGCAAAGGGTTCCGAAGATCCGATCCTGCAATGGGTCACCTTCAAGCTGGACAACGAGACCTACGGCATCAACGTGATGCGTGTCCAGGAAGTCCTGCGCTACACCGAAATCGCCCCGGTCCCGGGTGCCCCGAGCTACGTGCTGGGCATCATCAACCTGCGCGGCAACGTCGTCACCGTGATCGACACCCGCCAGCGCTTCGGCCTGATGAATGCCGAGATCAGCGACAACACCCGTATCGTCATCATCGAAGCCGACAAGCAGGTGGTCGGGATCATGGTCGACAGCGTGGCCGAAGTTGTTTACCTGCGTCAGTCGGAAATCGAAACCGCGCCGAACGTGGGTAACGAAGAGTCCGCCAAGTTCATTCAAGGCGTGTGCAACAAGAACAACGAATTACTCATCCTGGTCGAGCTCGACAAGATGATGAGCGAAGAAGAATGGTCGGAACTGGAGAGTATCTGATTGATTCTCGAGGTGGCGGTCATTGTCCTGTTTCTGTTCTGGGCAGGCACGCTGGCAATGTTCCTGGCGTACATTCGCGGTCAGAAGCAGATCGTCGCGCAACAGGCCAAGGTTGATGCGCTGCGCGATCAGCGCATCAAGGACCTGGCCAAGCGCGTCGACGACTACCAGAACGGCAACGTGCGCATGGGCGAAGACCTGCATGAACTGCGGGCGATCGTGGCGCCCTTGCCGGACAAACTCGCTCAGCTGGAACAACGCGACCCCACAAGCCTGTCGTTTGCCCAGGCGGCGCGACTGGTCGGGATGGGCGCCAGCGTCAACGAACTGACCCAGTCCTGCGGCTTGACCCAGGCTGAAGCGGAGTTGATGAGCAAGCTGCACAAGAACTGAGTGTTGCGATCAGGCTGAAATCGCTTTCGTCGGAACGCCGCCCGGAGCAAGCCCGCTCCCACACTGGATCAATGTCGTACACAAAATTTGTGTTCACAGAAGACCAAATGTGGGAGCGGGCTTGCTCGCGAAGGCGTCTTAGAATACGCAGCAATCTTCCCCGCGATCCGACTCATTCCTCTCTATCTTCAGACAGGGATTACGCTGTCGTAGTCTCCTGCCTATAACATTCTCAGATCCCACCGTCTTGTGATCGCAAACAGCGATCAGTAGTTTGATCTGCTCAAACATACACAGTGCCAGGAAGGCTTATGATCGACATTTTGCGTGGTACACCGCTGTGGGTTTATGCGGTGTTTTTTATTCTGAGCTACTACGGTGTCAGCGCCTGTTTCAGGAGCCATGTATCGAAAAGGTCATTGCAGATATCGCCCGTGATATTCGTGGCGTTGTCCCTCGCATCGCTCAATCCCTCCCAGGAAATTGCAATCCAGCTTTCAGTCTATACATTGGGATTGCTTGCGGGGTGGTTGCTGGCACTGCGTTTTTTCTCGTACAACAATGTGCAGTGCGAGGGGCAACATCTGGTTCTACCCGGTACGATCAAGGTACTGATTGTGTATTGGGGCTTTTTTGCCTGGCGTTATTACGAAGGTTACCAGGCGGCCATGTACCCGGAACTGGCCAATGAAATGTCGGCGGTCGCGGGGGCGGCGCTGGGGGCAGGGCTCATCAATGGTTTGATTGTTGGTCGCAGTTTCAGGCTATTGCGTTTTTTCAGGTTTGAACACGTGACGCCTCGGAGTTGATGAGCAAGTTGCGCAAGAACTGAGTTTTACAGTTTCTTGAGATTGCTATCGCGAGCAAGCTCGCTCCCACAGTAGTTGTATCTCGTACACAAAATACGTGTTCACTGAAGATCAAATGTGGGAGCGAGCTTGCTCGCGATGGCGGCCTTGAAAACTCAGTAGTCTTCCCCGCGTTCGGTAACATCCTTCTCCACCATCAGCGCATCCGGTTCCTGCCCCGCCGGAAACCTCCCCTTCAAATTCCACGCAAACGCAATGATCTCGGCAATCGTCAGATAGAGTTCCTGCGGAATGCTGTCCCCCAACTCCATCCTCGCCAGCAGCCTCACCAGCTCTGCGTTTTCGTAGATCGGCACTTCGCAGTCGCGGGCAATGCGCAGGATTTCTTCCGCCAGCGCTTCGTCGCCCTTGGCGGTGAGGGTGGGGGCGTGGGTGCCGTCGTATTTGAGGGCGATGGCCTGGCGTGGGGCGTTGGGGTTTTTCATGCGGTTTCGTCGACCCAGCGTTGTTCGAGGCGGGTTTGCGGGCCTTGGGGCGGCGTGCCGAGGTGGCAATCGAGGTCGCCGACGTTCAGGCCGGCGGACAGCAAGCGGTCACGCAGCCCGCTCAGGTTGCTTTCGATCAGGCTGGCGGTGTAAGGCCGCTCTGCCCAGAGCTGGCTGGAGAGGCTGCCCTTGATCAGTTGCGCCTGGATTTGCAGCGGCCCTAAAGGCTCCATGGCGAAGGCCAGTTCCACACGCCACAGCTGTTGTTTGGGGTCGCGTTCTTCGCGACGTTCCTTGGGCTGTTCTTTTTCGGGTGAGTCTTCACGCTGGAACTTGACCTGCAAGGGCACGATGTCCTGCATGTTGCGCATCGGGATTTCCAGTTGCCAGGTGCTCATCAGCCGTCCGTCGGCAGTTACACCGGTTTGTTCCAGGCTCGACAGTTGATGGCTTTGCAGGCGTGAAACCGCGGCGGCGGCCAGGCGCAGCAGGTGTTCGAGGTCGTTTTCGCCGTCGGCGCCTTGCAACTGGCGTTCGGGCAGCGGGAAGCCGGTCGGCGACGGCTTGGCACTGACCTGGCCGAGCATGCCCAAAGCATTGCGGACAAAATTCGGCATGGCCTGGGCCAGGGTGTTGGCGGCGATGACCGCGCCGAGGCTGGTGTTGGCCGGCAAGCCCTGACTCAATTGCGCAACCAGTTTGAGCAGGTCGCCTTTCATGTCCGGCGCGAGCGTCGGGTTTTGCCCGGTGAGCAGTTTGCTTTCGAGAAACACACCGCTGCTGGCCAGGGCCTGGGCGAGGCCCTTGGGGGTGCTCAGCTGTTGAACATCCGGCAGGCCAGCGAGCAACCGGGCAGCGGCGCTGCGCAATTCAACGGATGTCTGGTCCGAGGGCGCAAGGTTCTGCAGCAGCTTGAGCAAGCCATCCAGCGAGCCCTGGCGGCTTTGCTGGTCGACCAGTTGCCGGGTCACCGCCAGTTGTTCCTGTCGGTTGCCCAGGGGCACGAATTTCACGGTCTGGGCGTCTTGCACCTGCGCGCTCAACAAGGTGCCAATGCGCAAGGGCCGGGGGCTGTCGATGCTCAGGGTGCTGCCGTTCAGTGCGGTATTAAGCAGGCCCACCATCGAGCGAAACACCGTGGGCTGGCCGGGCACCTGGGGCAGCACTTGCGAGGTCAGCACCTTGCCCTGCAGCAGGGTGCCAACGGGCAGTTGCGCGGTGTCGAGGCGGGTGAGGGTGGTGACGTTGGAGGCAATGGCCTGTTGTACCGTCACGGCCAGATTGCCGGCCGAGGGCTGGCTGACGACCAGCGTGGTGCCCTGGGCCAGCGGTTGATTACTGGTGGTCTGGACCGTGGTCTGGCGGCCGCTGTCGAGGGTGACCTTGAGCAGCATCTGGAAAGTCTGGTCCGCCTGCTTGAGCGACAACACTTCGGCCTGGGCGGTTTGACCGACGCTGATCAGCCCCTCCACTGGCGTCAGCAACTTGAGCAACTCACCGCTGACCACCTGCGGGCGCGAAGTCGCCGGGAGGGTTTGCGGTAGCGGGAGGATGTTCATTTCGCCTGTCATACGCGGTCACAACCTGAGGAAAATGCACTCTTTAGAGTAAGGCATGGCATGTATAATGCCGCGCCGTTGTATCCAAAAATGGCGAAAACTTTGCAATTGTTTGACGCAGCTCTCTAGAACAAGACGTCATTGCATCTATGCTGCATCTCTTTAACGGCCGCGCCAGAGCCGACTTGAACCGTATAAGGCCCGTGATCCCTTGACCAGTCCTGTCCTGCAAACCGTTGCCCTTGCCTGTGAGCGAGACCTTCGGCTGCTCTTCGAAAATCTCGATTTGAGACTGGCCAGTGGCGAAATGATGCAAATCAGCGGCCCCAACGGCAGTGGCAAGACCAGCCTGTTGCGCCTGCTCTCGGGGCTGATGCAGCCGACCGCCGGTCAGGTGCTGCTCAACGGCCAGCCGCTGAACGAACAACGCGGTGAGCTGGCGCGCAACCTGCTGTGGATCGGCCACGCTGCCGGGATCAAGGATTTGCTGACGCCGGAAGAGAACCTGAGCTGGCTGTGCGCCTTGCATCATCCGGCGACCCACGAGGCGATCTGGCAGGCGCTGGCCGCGGTCGGCCTGCGTGGTTTCGAGGATGTGCCTTGTCACACCCTGTCTGCCGGTCAGCAGCGACGCGTCGCCCTGGCGCGCCTTTACCTGGACAGTCCGCCGCTGTGGATCCTCGATGAACCCTTTACCGCCCTCGACAAGCAGGGCGTGGCACAGCTTGAATCTCATCTGGCCGGCCACTGCGAACGCGGCGGCATGGTGGTGTTGACCACCCACCACACGCTGAGCCGGATGCCGGCCGGTTATCGCGACATCGATCTGGGGAGCTGGGCCGTATGAGTGTTTTCGGCCTGCTGGTCGCCCGTGAGGCCCGTCTGTTGTTCCGCCGCCCGGCGGAACTGGCCAATCCACTGGTGTTCTTCGCCATTGTCGTTTCGCTGTTCCCGCTGGCGGTCGGACCTGAGTCTCAATTGTTGCAAACCTTGTCTCCGGGACTGGTCTGGGTCGCGGCGCTTTTATCGGTTTTGCTCTCGCTGGACGGGCTTTTCCGCAGTGATTTCGAGGATGGATCCCTCGAACAGTGGGTCCTTTCGCCGCACCCCCTGGCTCTTCTGGTTTTGGCCAAGGTGCTGGCACACTGGGCTTTTTCCGGCCTGGCACTGGTTTTGCTCGCGCCTTTGCTGGCGCTGATGCTCGGTTTGCCTGCCGCCTGTCTGCCAGTGTTGCTGCTTTCGTTGCTGCTCGGTACACCGGTACTGAGCCTGCTCGGTGCAGTGGGCGCGGCGCTGACGGTGGGCTTGAAACGCGGTGGCCTGCTGCTGGCACTGCTGATTCTGCCGTTGTACATCCCGGTGTTGATCCTCGGCAGTGGCGCCTTGCAGGCTGCCTTGCAGGGAATGCCGGCGACCGGTTATCTCCTGTGGCTTGGCAGCCTGACCGCCCTGGCGATAACCCTGACACCTTTTGCAATAGCTGCTGGCCTGAAGATCAGCGTCGGCGAATAATAACGAGGCCTGGTCATTTTTTGATCACTTCTTTTGACGGAAGGCAGGCCCTGGCTCTTCACAGTAAAGAGCAACCGTGATGGAAACAGTATGAACTGGACGTGGTTTCACAAGCTTGGCTCGCCCAAATGGTTTTACGGCATCAGCGGCAAACTGCTGCCCTGGCTGAGCGTTGCGGCGTTGCTGCTGATCGGCGTTGGCGTGGTCTGGGGCCTGGCTTTTGCGCCGCCGGACTACCAGCAGGGCAACAGCTTCCGCATCATCTATATTCACGTCCCGGCCGCCATGCTGGCGCAGTCCATCTATGTGATGCTGGCGGTGTGCGGCATCGTCAGCCTCGTGTGGAAGATGAAACTGGCCGACGTCGCCCTGCAATGCGCGGCGCCCATCGGTGCGTGGATGACCGCCGTGGCGCTGGTCACCGGGGCGATCTGGGGCAAGCCGACCTGGGGCTCGTGGTGGGTCTGGGATGCACGCCTGACGTCCATGCTTATCCTGCTGTTCCTGTACTTCGGTCTCATTGCGCTGGGCAACGCGATCAGCAATCGTGACAGCGCGGCCAAGGCTTGCGCGGTGCTGGCGATCGTCGGCGTGATCAACATCCCGATCATCAAATACTCGGTGGAGTGGTGGAACACCCTGCACCAGGGCGCGACCTTCACCCTCACCGAAAAACCGGCGATGCCCGCCGAGATGTGGCTGCCATTGCTGCTGACGGCGTTGGGTTTCTACTGTTTCTTCGGCGCGGTCCTGCTGCTGCGCATGCGTCTTGAAGTGCTCAAGCGCGAAGCCCGCGCCAGTTGGGTCAAAGCCGAAGTGGAAAACAGCCTGGAGGTCGCTCGATGAGTTTTGCTTCATTCGGCGACTTCATCGCCATGGGTCATCATGGCCTGTATGTCTGGTCAGCCTATGGCATCTGCCTGGCGGTACTGACCCTCAACGTGGCGGCGCCGATCCTGGCCCGCAAGCGGTATCTGCAACAAGAGGCGCGTCGTCTGCGCCGGGAGAACGGCAAGTGAATCCGCTGCGCAAAAAGCGTCTTATCATCATTCTCGCGATCCTGGTCGGGGTCGGCGCTGCCGTCGGCCTGGCCCTGAGTGCCCTGCAGCAGAACATCAACCTGTTTTACACGCCGACCCAGATCGCCAACGGCGAAGCCCCGCAGGACACGCGTATCCGTGCCGGCGGCATGGTCGAGGCCGGTTCCTTGCAGCGCTCCGGCGACTCGCTGGACGTGAAGTTCGTGGTCACCGACTTCAACAAATCCGTGACCATCACTTATCGCGGCATCCTGCCGGACCTGTTCCGCGAAGGGCAGGGCATCGTCGCCTTGGGCAAGCTCAATGCCGATGGCGTGGTGGTGGCCGATGAGGTGCTGGCCAAGCACGATGAGAAGTACATGCCGCCAGAAGTGACCAAGGCCCTGAAAGACAGCGGCCAGTCGGCACCCACTCCCGTGAAAGAGGGCTAACTGATGACAGCTGGAATCTTCATTCCCGAGTTGGGCCACCTGGCCATGATCCTGGCGCTGTGTTTCGCGCTGGTTCAGGCCGTGGTGCCATTGGTCGGTGCCTGGCGCGGTGACCGCTTCTGGATGAGCCTGGCCCAGCCGGCCGCGTGGGGGCAGTTTGCATTCTTGCTGTTCGCCTTCGGTTGCCTGACCTACGCCTTCATGGTCGACGACTTCTCCGTGGTTTATGTGGCCAACAACTCCAACAGCGCCTTGCCGTGGTACTACAAGTTCAGCGCCGTGTGGGGTGCCCACGAAGGCTCCCTGTTGTTGTGGGCCTTGATTCTCGGCGGCTGGACCTTCGCGGTGTCGGTGTTTTCCCGGCAGTTGCCGCAGGTCATGCTGGCCCGCGTGCTGGCGGTGATGGGCATGATCAGCACCGGTTTCCTGCTGTTCCTGATCATGACCTCGAACCCGTTCAAGCGCATCCTGCCGCAAATGCCCACTGACGGCGCCGACCTCAACCCGCTGCTGCAAGACATCGGCCTGATCGTTCACCCGCCGATGCTGTACATGGGCTACGTCGGTTTCTCGGTGGCCTTCGCCTTCGCCATCGCCGCGCTGATGGGCGGTCGCCTGGATGCCGCGTGGGCGCGCTGGTCGCGTCCGTGGACCATCGTGGCCTGGGCGTTCCTCGGTATCGGCATCACCCTCGGTTCGTGGTGGGCGTACTACGAACTCGGCTGGGGCGGCTGGTGGTTCTGGGACCCGGTGGAAAACGCCTCGTTCATGCCATGGCTGGTGGGCACCGCGCTGATCCACTCGTTGGCGGTCACGGAAAAACGTGGCGTGTTCAAGAGCTGGACCGTGTTGCTGGCCATCGCCGCATTCTCCTTGAGTCTGCTGGGTACCTTCCTCGTGCGTTCCGGCGTGCTGACATCGGTGCACGCCTTTGCCTCCGATCCGGAGCGCGGGGTGTTCATCCTGATTTTCCTGCTGTTCGTGGTCGGTGGTTCGCTGACGCTGTTCGCCCTGCGCGCGCCGGTGGTCAAGAGCCAGGTGGGCTTCAACCTCTGGTCCCGGGAAACCCTGTTGCTGGGCAACAACCTGGTACTGGTGGTGGCCGCGTCGATGATCCTGCTCGGCACCTTGTACCCGCTGATTCTCGATGCCATGACCGGCGCCAAGCTGTCGGTCGGCCCGCCGTACTTCAACGCGCTGTTCATTCCGTTGATGGCATTGCTGATGGTGGTGATGGCGGTCGGCGTGATCGTGCGCTGGAAAGACACCCCGGTGAAATGGCTGGTGAGCATGCTCACCCCGGTCCTGCTCGGCAGCGCTGCGCTGGCGGTAGTGGCCGGCGTCGCCTATGGCGATTTCAACTGGGCCGTGCTCGCGACCTTCATGCTAGCCGCCTGGGTGTTGCTGGCCGGCGTGCGTGACATCTTCGACAAGACTCGCCACAAAGGCCTGATCAAAGGTTTGCCGACCCTGACCCGCAGCTACTGGGGCATGCAGGTCGCGCACCTGGGTATTGCCGTGTGTGCGCTGGGTGTCGTGCTGTCGAGCCAGAACAGTGCCGAGCGCGACCTGCGCCTGGCGCCGGGCGAATCCATGGACCTGGGCGGCTATCAGTTCGTCTTCGAAGGCGCCAAACACTTCGAAGGCCCGAACTTCACTTCCGACAAGGGCACCGTGCGGGTGATCAAGGGCGGCAAGGAAATCAGCGTGCTGCACCCGGAAAAACGCCTTTATACCGTGCAGAATTCGGTGATGACCGAAGCGGGCATCGACGCCGGTTTCACCCGCGACCTTTATGTCGCCCTCGGTGAACCACTGGGTAACGGTGCCTGGGCCGTGCGCGTGCACGTCAAGCCGTTCGTGCGCTGGATCTGGTTCGGCGGCTTGCTGACCGGCTTCGGCGGGTTGCTGGCGGCGCTGGATCGGCGTTATCGGGTCAAGGTCAAAAGCCGCGTGCGCGAAGCACTGGGCATGTCGGGAGCCACTGCATGAAGCGTTGGTTGATGTTGTTGCCACTGGCGATTTTTCTGGTGGTCGCTGTATTCCTTTACCGTGGGTTGTACCTGGATCCGGCCGAGCTGCCTTCGGCCATGATCAACAAGCCGTTCCCGGAGTTTTCCCTGCCGTCGGTGCAGGGCGACAAGACCCTGACCCGCGCTGACATTCTGGGTAAGCCGGCGCTGGTCAACGTCTGGGGCACCTGGTGTATTTCCTGCCGGGTCGAGCACCCGGTGTTGAACAAGCTGGCCCAGCAGGGCGTGGTGATCTACGGCATCAACTACAAGGACGTCAATGCCGACGCCTTGAAGTGGCTGAAAGACTTTCACAACCCATATGCGCTGGACATTCGTGACGATCAAGGCTCGCTGGGCCTGAACCTCGGCGTGTACGGCGCACCGGAAACCTTCTTCATCGATGCCAAGGGCATCATCCGTGACAAGTTCGTCGGCGTGATCGACGAGCAGGTCTGGCGTGAAAAACTGGCGGGCAAGTACCAGGCGCTGGTCGACGAGGCCAAGCCATGAAGCGCTGGATCGCTGCCGTTGTCCTGGGCCTGAGCCTGGCGGGTGTGGCCCACGCGGCCATCGACACCTACGAGTTCGCCAAGGAAGGTGACCGCGAACGCTTTCGCGAGCTGACCAAGGAGCTGCGTTGCCCCAAGTGTCAGAACCAGGACATCGCCGACTCCAACGCACCGATTGCCGCCGACCTGCGCAAAGAGATTTTCCGCATGCTCGGCGAGGGCAAGGACAACCAGCAGATCATCGACTTCATGGTCGATCGCTACGGTGATTTCGTCCGCTACAAGCCTGCACTGAACGCCAAGACCGCCTTGCTCTGGTTCGGCCCCGCCGGCCTGCTGCTGGGCGGTGTCGTGATCATCGCGGTGATCGTCCGCCGTCGTCGCGTGCAACGCGCCGGCACCCCGGGCTCGCTTTCTGCCGAGGAGCGCTCGCGCCTCGACCACCTGTTGGATAAAACCAAGAATGATTGATTTCTGGCTCGCTGCAGGTCTGCTGCTTCTGGTTGCCCTGAGTTTTCTGTTGATCCCGGTGCTGCGCAGCCGTCGCGCCCAGCGCGAAGAGGATCGTACCGCCCTGAACGTCGCGCTGTATCAGGAGCGTGTGGCTGAGTTGCAGACTCAGCAGGAAGAGGGCGTGCTCGATGCGGCGCAAATGGACGCCGGTCGCGCCGAAGCCGCCCGTGAATTGCTGGCGGACACCGAAGGCGCTGACGCGCCGCGGGTGTCGCGTCTGGGCAAACCCTTGCCCTTGCTGGCGGCCATTCTGGTGCCGGTGCTGGGCCTGGGCCTGTATCTGCATTTCGGTGCCAGCGACAAGGTCGAGCTGACCCGCGAATTTTCCCAGGCACCCCAGTCGATGGAAGAGATGACCCAGCGCCTGGAGCGTGCGGTCGCCGCTCAGCCGGATTCCGCTGAAGGCATGTACTTCCTCGGTCGTACCTACATGGCTCAGGATCGCCCGGCGGATGCGGCGAAGATGTTCGAACGTACCGTCAACCTGGCCGGTCGCCAGCCCGAGTTGCTCGGTCAATGGGCCCAGGCCCAGTACTTCGCCGATGGCAAGAAGTGGTCGGACAAGGTCCAGGCCCTGACCGACGAAGCGCTCAAGGCCGACCCGAAAGAAGTCACCAGCCTTGGCCTGCTGGGCATTGCCGCGTTCGAAAGCGAGCGTTATCAGGACGCCATCGATTACTGGAATCGGCTGTTGGCGCAGTTGCCGCCGGAAGATAAATCCCGCGAAGCGCTGCAAGGCGGGATTACCCGGGCCACGGAGAAGCTGGTGGCCAGTGGCGGCAAGGTTGCGCAAGCACCGGCAGCGAAGACCGCGGCGTTGCTCAAGGTCAGCGTCGACCTGGCAGCGGACCTCAAATCCAAGGTCCAGCCCGGCGACAGCGTGTTCATCTTCGCCCGTGCGATCTCCGGTCCTCCGGCCCCGCTGGCGGTCAAGCGCATGACCGTGGCCGACCTGCCGGTGACCGTCGAACTGGGCGATGCCGATGCAATGATGCCGCAATTGAAACTGTCGAACTTCCCTGAAGTCCAACTGGTTGCGCGCATTTCCCGTGCCGGCAAACCGACCGCCGGCGAATGGATAGGTCGCAGCCAACCCCTGGCCAGCAGCACCACCGCGCCGCAAACACTGACCATCGACAGCCCGGATAAATAACAGGAAACGCCACCATGACCGCCATTGCTCGTATTGCCCTGCTCAGCGCTGTTTTGGGGTTAAGCGCTTGTGCGGTCCAGCCACCAACGGAACATCAGGCACCAACACCGTTCCCGCCGTCGCAGCCGAGCCCCACGCCATCGACGTCGCCCGTACCGAGCAAGCCGACCGTCCCGGCCAAACCCTCCAAGCCGTTGCCGCGCACCTCTGCCAGCTTCGCGCCACCACCGGGGGGCAATAGCCATTGGGATCCGAAGCTTGGGGTGTATGTGCTGGATGACCAGCCCAATACCTTTTATCGCCAGCGTACCTATTACCGCTGGGATAGCGGCTGGAGTAGGTCGATCAGTCCGAACGGGCCGTGGGAAGATACTGACATCCACGGTGTACCGGGTGGCCTGGGACGGAAATTCGGGCAGTAATGCAAAAAAAGGCGACCTTCGGGGGCGCCTTTTTTGTGGGCGT
>NZ_CATKPX010000026.1:0-106389 GCF_949767755.1 Pseudomonas sp. IT-P4
TCCTTTCGGCTTCGATGAACTGAAGCAGCCTGCTGTCGAAAACTGCGTAACTCTTTGTTTATCAAGGAGTTTTCCGTTTCGACTGCGCCGGAAGTGGGGCGAATTATAGACTTCTAAAACTCGCCGTCAACCCCCTATTTCAGCTTTATTCGGATTTGAGCGTAATACGCGCAAATGCCTTCTTGCCTGCCTGACAAACATGGGTCGCGCCCAGTGCATATATAAAGGTGCGATCGACAACCTCGCCATCTATACGTACACCACCAGAACCAAGCAGATCTCGAGCCACAGCCGAGTTCTTGACCAGCCCCGCCTTATTAAGGACGGCAGCGATCGGCATATCCTCGGCAGCAGTCAATTCGATTTCCGGCAAATCATCCGGCAGCTCGCCATCCTTCATGCGGTTACCGGCGGCACGGTGGGCATTGGCCGCAGCCTCCTCACCATGGAAGCGCGCAACGATCTCTTCAGCCAGCTTGATCTTGATGTCGCGCGGGTTGGCACCCGCCTCCACATCAGCGCGGAACGCATTGATCTCATCCATGGAGCGGAAGCTGAGCAACTCGAAGTAGCGCCACATCAGCGCATCCGGAATGGAGACCAGCTTGCCGTACATCACTCCCGGCGCTTCCTGGATACCGACGTAGTTGCCCAGGGACTTGGACATCTTCTTCACGCCATCCAGACCTTCAAGCAGCGGCATGGTCAAAATGCACTGGGCTTCCTGACCATAACCACGCTGCAGCTCACGCCCCATCAGCAAGTTGAACTTCTGATCGGTGCCGCCGAGCTCCACGTCCGCACGCAGAGCTACCGAGTCGTACCCCTGAACCAGCGGATAAAGGAACTCATGGATGGCGATTGGCTGATTGGTTGTGTAGCGCTTGTCGAAGTCATCGCGCTCGAGCATGCGAGCCACGGTGTACTGCGAAGTCAGGCGAATGAAGTCGGCCGGCCCCATCTGATCCATCCAGGTGGAGTTGAATGCCACTTCGGTTTTTGCCGGATCGAGAATCTTGAACACTTGAGTCTTGTAGGTCTCGGCATTCTCTAGGACCTGCTCGCGAGTGAGCGGCGGGCGCGTGGCACTCTTGCCACTCGGATCGCCGATCATCCCGGTGAAGTCACCAATCAGGAAGATCACCTGATGCCCCAGATCCTGGAACTGGCGCAGCTTATTAATAAGCACGGTGTGACCCAGGTGCAGGTCCGGAGCCGTTGGATCGAAGCCCGCCTTAATACGTAGCGGCTGGCCACGCTTGAGCTTTTCAATCAGCTCGGACTCGACCAACAGTTCTTCCGCACCACGTTTGATCAGCGCTAGCTGCTCTTCAACCGACTTCATAACAGACCCGCAAGGCTCAGATTCAAAGGGAACCAACCATACAAGATCGCGCGTCAAATACAAGGTTTGCCCGGCGCACGGAAGCCAATCCATAGACAGAACGTCTGCGGACTTGCTTCAGAGATGATTTGGTTATATTTTATACAGTTATTTCATCTTCATCATGTCATTCATCTTTTCCAATTCATCTTTTTCAAAGTCAAAACCACTTATGACCACAGAATCGTCTAAAGCGCCGCCGCTTTACCCGAAGACCCACTTGCTTGCCGCAAGTGGCATCGCCGCCCTTCTCAGTCTGGCGCTCCTGGTATTCCCTTCCAGCGATGTCGAAGCCAAAAAGACAACCCTGAGTCTTGAACTGGAAAGCCCTGCTGAACAACTGACACAAGATCAAGACGCTGCTGACGCCGTTCAAGCCACAAATGAACCAGCAACCTCCCCCTTCGCGCAGATCGACAACAGCGCCGAAGACACTCAGGAAACCGCTCAGGCCGAACCTGCACCTGCACCTGCACCTGCGCCAGTCGTCGAAGAAAAGAAGCCGGCAAGCCACAGGGAAGTGATCGTCACCAAGGGTGACACCCTCTCTACACTGTTCGAGAAGGTCGGCCTCCCGGCCACTTCAGTGCATGACGTGCTGGCCAGCGACAAGCAGGCCAAGCAGTTCAGCCAGCTCAAGCACGGGCAAAAACTCGAGTTCGAACTGAGCCCTGACGGCCAGTTGACCAACCTGCACAGCAAGCTCAACGACCTCGAAAGCATCAGCCTGACCAAGAACGACAAGGGCTACACCTTCAACCGCATTACCGCGAAACCGACCGTGCGCTCTGCCTATGTACACGGCGTGATCAACAGCTCGCTGTCGCAGTCCGCAGCCCGGGCCGGCCTGTCTCACAGCCTGACCATGGACATGGCCAGTGTGTTTGGCTACGACGTGGACTTCGCCCAGGATATTCGCCAGGGCGACGAGTTCGACGTGATCTACGAACAAAAAGTCGTCAACGGCAAGGCCGTCGGCACTGGCCCGATCCTGTCGGCGCGCTTCACCAACCGCGGCAAGACCTACACCGCCGTGCGCTACACCAACAAACAAGGCAACAGCAGCTACTACACCGCTGACGGTAACAGCATGCGCAAGGCGTTCATCCGCACACCGGTGGACTTCGCCCGCATCAGCTCGAAATTTTCCATGGGCCGCAAACACCCGATCCTGAACAAGATCCGCGCCCACAAAGGCGTTGACTACGCAGCACCGCGCGGTACCCCGATCAAAGCTGCCGGTGATGGCAAGGTCCTGCTGGCCGGCCGCCGTGGTGGCTACGGCAATACCGTGGTCCTCCAGCACGGCAACACCTACACCACGCTCTACGGCCACATGCAAGGCTTCGCCAAAGGCGTGAAGACTGGCGGCACGGTGAAACAGGGCCAGGTGATTGGCTATATCGGCACCACCGGTCTCTCCACCGGGCCACACCTGCACTACGAGTTCCAGGTCAACGGTGTACACGTCGATCCGCTGGGCCAGAAACTGCCAATGGCCGATCCGATTGCCAAGGCTGAACGCGCACGCTTCCTCGCCCAAAGCCAGCCACTGATGGCGCGCATGGAACAGGAAAAAGCCACTCTGCTGGCTTCGAGCAAGCGCTAGGCCATGGCGCTCTATATAGGTGTGATGTCCGGTACCAGCCTTGATGGCCTGGATATCGCACTGATCGAGCAAGCCCCGGCGATCAGACTGATCGCCTCCCACTACATCCCGATGCCCGACTCCCTGCGCGCCGAGCTGCTCGGTTTGTGCGCCAGCGGCCCGGACGAAATCGCTCGCTCCGCCATCGCCCAGCAGAACTGGGTGAAACTGGCAGCCCAAGGGATTCATGCCGTACTCGCCCAACAGCAACTGAAGCCTGACGACATTCGTGCGATTGGCAGTCATGGCCAGACCATCCGCCATGAACCGGCACGCGGCTTCACTGTGCAGATCGGCAACCCGGCCCTGCTGACCGAGCTGACCGGTATCACCGTGGTCAGCGACTTTCGCAGCCGCGATGTCGCTGCCGGCGGACAAGGCGCACCACTGGTTCCCGCTTTTCACGAAGCCTTGTTTGAAGAGCAGACCGGCAATCGCGCAGTGCTGAACGTTGGCGGCTTCAGCAACCTCAGCCTTATCGAGCCCGGCAAGCCGGTCGCCGGTTTCGACTGTGGCCCGGGCAATGTGCTGCTGGATGCCTGGATTCACCAACAACGCGGCGACCACTTTGACCGTGACGGCCAATGGGCTGCCAGCGGCAAGGTAGAACCGGTGCTATTGAATGCCCTGCTCAGCGATCCGTTCTTTTTGACCAAAGGCCCGAAGAGTACCGGCCGGGAAGTGTTCAACCTGCCATGGCTGACACGGCATCTGGCACAACTGCCAGCCTTCGCCACCGAAGATGTTCAGGCGACGCTGCTTGAGCTGACCGCGCTGACCATCATCGAATCACTGCAAAGCGCCCAGCAAGACACGCAAGAACTGCTGGTCTGCGGCGGAGGCGCTCACAACACCACTTTGATGACGCGCCTGGCCAGCCTGCTGCCAAACGCCAGCGTCAGCAGCACCGCCACTTACGGCGTGGACCCCGACTGGGTCGAAGCCATGGCCTTCGCATGGCTGGCTCATTGCTGTCTCGAAGGCATCGCAGCCAACCGTCCGAGCGTCACCGGTGCCCGCGGCTTGCGCGTACTGGGTGCCATCTATCCCGCATAAATCCTCCACACAGCAAAACGCCGCAAGGCCCTGAGGCCGTGCGGCGTTCTGTGAAACTGGTGCGCTGATCAGATCGAGAACGAAGAACCGCAGCCACAGGTGGTGGTCGCATTCGGGTTCTTGATGACGAAACGCGAACCTTCCAGACCTTCCTGGTAGTCCACCTCGGCACCTGCCAGGTACTGGAAACTCATCGGATCGACAACCAGACTCACACCTTCGCGCTCGACGATGGTGTCGTCATCGGCCACTTCTTCATCGAAGGTGAAGCCGTACTGAAAACCTGAACAACCGCCGCCCGTAACGAATACGCGCAGCTTCAAGCGATCATTCCCCTCTTCATCGACCAGGCTCTTCACCTTGTGCGCGGCACCGTGGGTGAATTGCAAAGCCGTGGGGGTGAAGGATTCGACGCTCATGCTGACTATCTCCCGGCGTTACGCCGTCATATTGCGTGATGACGCGCATTATCCGCTTCTCCTAGAAAAGCGGTCAACTATTGTTATGGTATATCAACCAATCCAATCGCCGGCCCGGAATGCAAAAAGGCCCGTCTGACGGGCCTTTTGCTGTACGCCATAAAGCTTATGGCAGCATGCCGGCGTGGGACAGGCCCAGACGCTCATCCAGCCCGAACAGAATGTTCATGTTCTGCACCGCCTGACCCGAAGCGCCTTTGACCAGGTTGTCGATCACCGACAGCACAACCACCAGATCGCCATCCTGCGGGCGATGCACCGCGATACGGCAGACGTTGGCACCCCGTACGCTACGAGTCTCCGGATGGCTGCCGGCCGGCATCACATCGACGAACGGTTCGTTGGCATAACGCTTTTCAAACAACGCCTGCAGGTCCACCGAGCGATCAACAACGGTTGCGTAGAGCGTGGAGTGAATGCCACGAATCATCGGGGTCAGGTGCGGAACGAAGGTCAGGCCGACGTCCTTGCCTGCTGCGCGACGCAGCCCCTGGCGAATCTCCGGCAGGTGGCGGTGACCCTTGACCGCATAAGCCTTCATGCTTTCCGACGTTTCGGAGTACAGCGAGCCTACGGAAGCACCACGACCGGCACCGCTGACGCCGGACTTGCAGTCAGCAATCAGATGCGCGGCATCGGCCAGACCGGCTTCGAGCAATGGCAGGAAACCCAATTGCGTTGCAGTCGGGTAGCAGCCCGGCACGGCAATCAGGCGCGCCTTCTTGATCTGCTCGCGATTGACTTCCGGCAAGCCGTAGACCGCCTCGTCCAGCAACTCCGGTGCACCGTGCGGCTGGCCGTACCACTTGGCCCATTCATCCGCGTCTTGCAGACGGAAGTCGGCCGACAGGTCGATGACCTTGGTCCCGGCCGCCAGCAGTTCACCCGCCAAGGCATGGGCAACACCGTGCGGCGTGGCGAAGAACACCACATCGCAGGCACCCAGGGTCTTGATGTCCGGAACGCTGAACGCCAGGCCGTCGTAATGGCCTCGCAGGTTCGGGTACATGTCGGCCACGGCCAGGCCAGCCTCGGATCGGGAAGTGATGACAACCACCTCAGCTTGCGGATGTTGCGCCAACAGACGCAGCAGTTCGACACCGGTGTAACCCGTGCCGCCGACGATACCGACCTTGACCATAAACCTGCCCTCAACGAACCCACTGGAAAGCCGTCGATAATAGGGGCCGCGCGCCCCTGCGACAACCGTCAAGGTGACGTGCGGACGCTCACGAGTCCCGTCTCGGGCATACGTTCAAGTTTTGGCGAGTGGATTTTGTTGCCAGACAAGGCGCCGCGACGAGTCATAGCCCGCTATGGCGAGGAGCGGCAACGCAGTATGGCGACAAAAGACACCGTCAAAATTGAACAGTTATGTCCGAGACAGGACTCTTTCTCTACTATTCGGGTTACCGTGAATTGGGGAATAACTAAAAATGCTCTATCTGTGGCTCAAAGCGTTTCATATCGTCAGCGTCGTGTGCTGGTTTGCCGGCCTGTTCTACCTGCCACGGCTGTTCGTTTATCACGCACAAAGTGAAGACACGATCAGCAAGGAACGCTTCAGCATCATGGAGCGCAAGCTGTACCGGGGCATCATGGGCCCGGCGATGATCGCCACGCTGATTTTCGGCGGCTGGCTCATCTACCTCAACCCAGGCATCTTCAGCCAGGGTGGCTGGATACACGCCAAACTGACCCTGGTCGTATTGCTGATCGGCTACCACCACATGTGCGGCGCCCAGGTAAAACGTTTTGCCCGTGGCGAGAACACCCGCAGCCATGTCTTTTATCGCTGGTTCAATGAAGTGCCGGTTCTGATATTGCTGGCTATCGTAATTCTGGTCGTCGTTCGGCCGTTCTAAATCCACCAGGCACAACTTACCGGGGTACTTCCAATGTCGCTGCCCGCTCTGCTCGAAGAACGTTTGCGTCTGCCCGTGGTGGCGGCGCCGATGTTCCTGATTTCCAATCCGCAATTGGTACTCGCCTGCTGTCGCCAGGGCGTGGTCGGCAGCTTCCCGGCGCTGAACCAGCGCGAAAGCAGCGGTTTCAAAGCCTGGCTGGAAGAAATCGAAGCCGGGCTGGCGACAATGGAAAACCCCGCGCCTTATGCCGTGAACCTGATCGTCCATAACAGCAATCCTCGTTTACAGGCGGATCTTGAGATCTGCGTCGAACACAAAGTGCCGATCGTGATCACCAGTCTCGGTGCCGTGAAAGAACTGGTCGACGCGGTGCACAGCTACGGCGGCCTGGTGTTCCATGATGTGACAACTCGTCGTCATGCCGAGAAAGCGGCCGAAGCCGGCGTGGATGGCTTGATCGCCGTGGCTGCCGGCGCCGGTGGACACGCCGGGACCTGGAGCCCGTTCTCGCTGATTGCCGAAATCCGCCAGTTCTTCGACAAGACCTTGTTGCTGGCCGGTTGCTTGAACCACGGCCACGAAATTCTTGCCGCTCAATTGCTCGGCGCGGATTTGGCCTACTTTGGCACACGATTTATCGGCACGACCGAAAGTCACGCGCCTGACGCCTACAAAGAAATGCTGCTGACATCCAAAGCGGCAGACATCATCCATACTCCAGCCGTGTCAGGTGTACCCGCGAGTTTCATGCGCCAGAGCCTGGAGGCCGCCGGTTTTGACATGGCCGCCTTGCAAGGCAAGGGCGAGATCAACTTCGGTTCCAAGCTCAAACCCGTGAGCGATGAGGCCAAGGCCTGGAAGACCGTTTGGTCTGCAGGCCAGGGTGTGGGAGAAATCGAAGACTTGCCGAGTGTCGAGCAGTTGATTGCACGTCTCGACGCGGAGTACCGCCAGGCCCTGGAGCATGCCGCTCAGTTGCCAAAACGCTGGCCGCGCTGACAGCAAATCTTGGCCAGTCTTGCCCGGCTGGCCCTACACTCACCCGGGCACAAGCTTCTTCTTTCAACCTCTCGCGACAAGGATGCCTCGCACATGGGCGAAAATCGTTTCAAGATCGTATTCGAAGGCGCCTTGCTACCCGGTGTCGACATCACCACGGCAAAGCTCAATCTCGCCGACTTGTTCAAAAGCGATGTCACAGCCATCGAGCGCTTGTTCGCCGGGCGTCCGGTAGCGCTCAAACGCAACCTGTCGCAAGCCGACGCCAATACCTATCTCCAGGCGCTGAGCAAAACCGGTATCGACGCCCGCATCGAAGCCGAAACGCCGATCGAACTGAACCTCGCCGACGTGCATGAGCATGCTCCGGCCAACAGCCAGGAGCCATTGGCAGACCCGCAATCCCCTTACGCGCCGCCTCGCGCGCCCGTCGGCGAAGCCGTGGCGGAATTCGCTACGCTCAAGCCATTCAGTTTCGATGGCCGTATCGGCCGCTTGCGTTACCTCGCCTGGACGCTGGTGCTGTCAACTGTGCTCTTGGCCGTTTGCGGGGTGTTTGCCTTGGTCGCCCTGGCTCTCATCGGCGCGGATTCGACCGGCGGCCTGATATTGGGCAGCTTGCTGGCCTTGATCCTGTTCGTCGGCTTTATATTCGTCAGCATCCAGATCACTGTTCAGCGCTTGCACGATGTCGGTTGGTCCGGCTGGTTGTGGCTGCTGAACCTGGTGCCGTTCGTTGGCAGTTTCTTTCCGTTCGTGATCATGGTTGTGCCGGGCAACGACACCGCGAACCGCTACGGCCCGCCGCCTCCGCCGAACAGTACTGCGGTCAAGGTATTGTCTTCGCTGTGGCTGGTGGTTATCGCGCTGGTTCTGTTCGGCTCGCTGGCCGGTGGTCTCACGGCGATACGGGAAGAATACAAAAGCGCCGCCCAGAGCAGCTACGAAAGCAGTTCGGTCACCACCGATGAAATCGAAGTCGAGGTCGAACCGGTGCCAAATTCCACCGACGATGCAGCCGAAGAGGCCCAGCCCCCTGTAGACTCTGCGAAAGAATGAACAGCGCTCCTGGCCCGTGACACCTGCGTCGCGGCGCGGAGCTGTTGCGATGGAGAACTGCATGACCCGTTACGCTCTGATCACTGGCGCCTCCAGCGGCATCGGCCTGGCAATGGCCGAAGCGCTGGCCCGGCGTGGCCGCAGCCTGATTCTGGTGGCCCGACAACGTGATCAGCTGGAAAGTATTGCGATTGAACTGACCCAGAGGTTCGGCGTGGAGGTGTTGTTCCGTGCCTGTGACCTGGGCGAACCGCTGCGCCTGTCCGGGTTCCTGCTGGAGCTGGAAGAAGGCGATCGGCAGATCGATCTGTTGGTCAATTGTGCCGGTATCGGTACATGCGGCCCGTTTCTGGCCCAGGACTGGATGACCGAGCAAGACCTGATCGAAGTGAACATCCTCGCCCTCACCCGCCTGTGCCATGCCATCGGCAACAGCATGGCCCTGCAAGGCGGCGGACAGATTCTGAATGTGGCCTCGGTGGCGGCGTTTCAACCCGGGCCGTGGATGAGCACCTATTACGCCAGCAAGGCGTATGTGCTGCACTTTTCCGAAGGATTGCGCGTCGAGCTGAAAAAATGTGCGATCAAGGTTTCGGTGCTCTGCCCCGGGCCGACCCGAACGGCATTTTTCCGTACCGCGCAACTCGACAGCGAAAAACTGACCAACAGCAAACTGCTGATGAGCCCTGAGGAAGTGGCGCTCTACACCGTGCGCGCACTGGAAAAGAACAAGGCGATCATCATTCCCGGGCGGCGCAACCGCTGGTTCGCCTTCCTGCCGCGACTCGGCTCGCGGTGGCTGACTCGCACAATCGCCGGCATGATCAACAAGGCCTACTGCCCGCGCTGATCCAACCCAAGGTAAAAGGCTGGGCGCTGGCATACACCATGAGTACACTCAGGCCAGCCAAAACAACGGAGAAAACAGCTGTGGATACTCTGTTCACCAAGATCATCAACCGGGAAATCCCGGCGAAGATCATTTACGAGGACGACCAGGTACTGGCCTTCCACGACATTGCCCCACAGGCGCCAGTACATTTCCTGGTGATCCCGAAAAAACCGGTTCGCACCTTGAACGACCTGACCGAGGACGACAAGACATTGGCCGGGCACATACTGTTCACCGCCCAGCGCCTGGCACTGGAACTGGGCTGCGAAAAAGGTTTCCGCGTCGTCATGAACTGCAATGAAGAAGGCGGGCAAACCGTCTACCACATTCATATGCACGTGCTGGGTCAGCGCCAGATGCACTGGCCGCCGGGCTGATTGCGCCAAATCCTGTGGAAGCGGTGCACTGCCGCCTCCACACAAGGCATCACAACAATGTCACAGCACCTGCATCACAATGACCCAGCGCAAACCTTCCCCGGCCGATTGGGTTAAACTGGCCGCCGAAATTCCCCCCGGAGGTCAGCATGACTACCCAACGTCACTACTCGCCGATTGACCGCCTGCTGCTGCAAGCCGATGCCGCGATGCGCACCTTGCTGCCCTTCAGCGGCCAGCCGTACCGTCCGTCGCCTGCCATCGTGCAGCCGGATGCGAAAATGAGCGACGAAGATACGCGCCACGTTGCCGGCCTGATGCGCATCAACCATACCGGCGAAGTCTGCGCCCAGGCGCTGTACCAGGGGCAGGCGCTGACCGCCAGGCTGCCGCAAGTGCGCGCTGCGATGGAGCATGCCGCCGAAGAAGAAATCGACCACCTGGTCTGGTGCGAACAACGCATCCATCAACTGGGTAGCCACACCAGCATCCTCAATCCGCTGTTCTATGGCATGTCGTTCGGGATTGGCGCAGTGGCCGGCCTGATCAGCGACAAAGTCAGCCTCGGTTTTGTTGCGGCAACGGAAGACCAGGTGTGCAAACACCTGAACGAGCATCTGGAACAATTGCCGGCCGAGGACGAAAAATCCCGGGCAATTCTTCAGCAGATGCGCATCGATGAAGAACAGCACGCCGAAAGCGCGCTGGAGGCTGGCGGCTTCCGCTTTCCGGCACCGGTGAAGTTCGGGATGAGTCTGATGGCCAAGGTGATGACAAAGAGTACTTATCGGATCTGACTCCGTTTTTTTGTAGGAGCCAGCGCCAAAATAAAAAAAGGCGACTGCCGTGAGGGAGTCGCCTTTTTGTGTTCGAAAATCTTACGCCATATTGCGCGCGTAGAAGATTTCGAGCATTTCGTGTTTCACCCGTTCGGTCACCTGGGCGCGTTGCTCAGAGGACAGGTTGCTGGTGGCGTCGCCGAACAGGTAGTTATCCAGTTCGAAGTTCTTCAGCAGCATCTTGGTGTGGAACAGGTTTTCCTGGTACACGTTCACGTCGGTCATCTGGTACGCGTCGTAAGTGTCGTCGGAGAGGTAGTTCTGGATCGAATTGATCTCGTGGTCGATGAAGTGCTTTTTGCCTTCAACGTCACGGGTGAAGCCGCGCACTCGGTAATCCACGGTCACAATGTCCGAATCGAACTGGTGAATCAGGAAGTTGAGCGCTTTAAGCGGTGAAATGACCCCGCAAGTCGACACGTCGATGTCCACACGGAAGGTTGCAATACCGCTGACCGGATGGATTTCCGGGTAGGTGTGCACCGTGATGTGGCTCTTGTCGAGGTGGGCCAGAATGATTTCGGGCAGCGGGCCCGGGGACTCTTCGATCTGACTGTCGGTCGGGGTTACCGGCTCCTCCGAGATCAGGATCGTGACGCTGGCGCCCTGCGGCTCATAGTCCTGACTGGCAATGTTCAGGATGTTGGCACCAATGATATCGACAACTTCCGTGAGGATCTGCGTCAGGCGTTTCGCGTTGTACTCTTTATTGATGTACTCGACGTAAGCCTGCTGGTCTTGCGGGGTTTCCGCGTAGCAGATGTCATAGATGTTGAAGCTCAAGGTCTTTGTCAGGTTATTGAACCCGTGGAGCTTGAGTTTGCTTTTCACCGTTAAAAACTCTCTATGTGTTTGCGGCCCGGCCGCGTGATCAAGCATGCCCGTCAGATGCGAACAACGCACCTGCGTAGGACGGTTAACACCTCTTCGCGATGGCGATTTTGGTTGTCTGTTTCGGGTTTGAGGCCTGTCGGCTGACGGGCCACTACCCTGAAAAAAGTGGCGCATTATGCAGACGTCAGCTTGTGTTCGCCAGAGTCTGCACTGCTTTTATGATAGTTGAATGTCGATTCAGCCGAGCTCGATGATCTCGTAGTCGTGGGTAATTGCCACGCCAGCCGCGCCGAGCATGATCGAGGCCGAGCAATACTTCTCGGCAGACAGTTCGATGGCACGTTTGACCTGGGCTTCTTTCAGCCCGCGGCCCTTGACCACAAAGTGCATGTGGATCTTGGTGAACACCTTTGGATCTTCGGTCGCACGCTCGGCTTCGAGGAAGGCTTCACAGCTTTCCACTGCCTGGCGGGACTTCTTGAGGATGCTGACCACATCGAAATTGCTGCAACCGCCAACACCCAGCAGCAGCATTTCCATCGGCCGGACACCCAGGTTACGTCCGCCGGCATCGGGCGGACCGTCCATGACCACGACATGACCGCTACCGGATTCGCCGAGGAACATGGCTTCGCCAGCCCATTGGATGCGTGCCTTCATCGCCAAGACTCCACTGTATAAAAAAGGGTCGCCAGCTTAGCACAGGCCCCGTGATTGACAGCGCCCGGCGTCCTGGGACATATCCCACTGCCTTGTAGGTAAATGCTCGAATATTGCAGGAAGTGTCTGTTAAGCTGACGCCAATTCTATGGCGCATAGCCAGCCTTACTCCAGCGTTCACTATTTATAAAAACCAAACATACCGTGCAGTTTTTTCGGGATACAACCATGGTTGCTATTGCCCCCAACTCCAAGATCAAGAACCTCGACAAGCTGTTGATGCATTGCCAGCGCCGCCGTTATCAGGCCAAGAGCAACATCATTTGTGCCGGCGACCGCTCGGAAACGCTGTTCTTCATCATCAAAGGCTCAGTCACCATCCTGATCGAAGATGATGACGGCCGGGAAATGATCATTTCCTACCTGAATGCCGGGGACTTTTTCGGCGAGCTGGGTCTGTTTGAGCAAGCCGGCCTGGAGCAGGAGCGCAGCGCCTGGGTGCGGGCCAAGGTTGAATGCGATGTCGCGGAAATCAGCTACGCGAAATTCCGCGAATTGTCCCTGCAGGACCCGGACATTCTTTACGTCCTTAGCGGACAAATCGCACAGCGCCTGCGCAACACCACGCGCAAGGTCGGTGACCTGGCATTCTTTGATGTAACCGGTCGAGTCGCCCGCTGCCTGCTGGAGCTGTGCAAACAGCCAGACGCCATGACGCACCCCGATGGCATGCAAATCAAGGTAACCCGTCAGGAAATCGGTCGAATTGTCGGTTGTTCACGGGAGATGGTCGGTCGCGTGCTCAAGGATCTGGAGGAACGCAACCTGGTGGACGTCAAAGGCAAGACCATGGTGGTCTTCGGTACGCGATAAGCTCGAAAACCTAGCCGCTGAACATCTGCACGAGCATCAACCGGTAGAGTTCGTCGAGGCGTGCCAGTGCATTGGGTGCCGTGAACTTCTCATGCAGCGCGATGTGGCTTTCGGCGCGCACTCGTTGCTCCAGACCGCAAGCCTCGTTGAAACGATTGACCGCGGCGACCATAGACTCTCGCTCGCTATCGATCAGCATCGCTCCGTGCACCAGTCCTACCGGACGCTGCCCACCCAGGCTCTGACGCCAGCGCTGGGCGGTGCCAACCATCTTGCGACCATCGAGGTTGACGTTGAAGCGACCATCACAGAACGCCCCCTCGATTTCGCCAAGGGACGACGTGCCGCCCAACTCATCCAGCAGCTGACAAATGGGATCGCACAAACGGTGGTAACCGGTTTCGATGCGATTCAGATCCCCTTCGCTGCGCGGCGGTGCGTAAACCAGCGCGATGTTGATCGTTGAGGCCGATTGCGGCACCGGCTCGCCACCGGTTTCACGCAACAGTACTGGCCAACCGGCCACCGCCGACACTTCACATGCAGCCTCGAAACCCGGCAAGCGGCTCAAACGGCGTGGCATGACCAGCGCCCGATCGCTCGGCTGCCAGAACAGCAGGCCGAACTCCGCGTCGCCGGAACAGACCGATGCCAGCAAGTCCTGTTCGGCTTGCAGGCCGGCTTCGATGGTGAGGGAGGTTGGCAGCGACATGGGAGGCTCCGACAGACCAGAGGTCTTCAGGGGATTTGCGGGCCTCTTCGCGGGCAAGCCCGCTCCCACAGTGGAAGCGGATTGCCTGTGAAGATGTATTCAGTCGAGGGTCGAGCCGCTGACGGGAATACCGCGCTCAGGGAAGAACAGACGCTGCAACTCGGTACCCGGGCTTTCGGCGCGCATGAACGCCTCGCCGACCAGGAATGCGTAGACGTCGCTGATTTCCATCAGTTCGACATCGGCGCGATTGAGAATGCCACTCTCGGTGATGACCAGACGATCTCGCGGAATACGCGGCAACAGGTCGAGGGTGGTTTCCAGGCTGACATCGAAGGTGTGCAGGTTGCGGTTGTTCACGCCAACCAGCGGAGTATCGAGGGTTTTCAACGCTCGCTCCAGCTCATCGCCGTCATGGACTTCCACCAGCACATCGAGGTTGACGCTTTTGGCCACGGCTGCCAGTTCAGCCATTTTCACGTCATCCAGCGCGGAGACGATCAACAGCACGCAGTCGGCACCCAAGGCCCGGGCTTCGACGATCTGGTATGGATCGATCATGAAGTCCTTGCGGATCACCGGCAGCTGGCACGCCGCACGGGCCTGCTGCAGGTACGCATCCGCGCCCTGGAAGTAGTCGATGTCGGTGAGTACCGACAGGCAGGTCGCGCCGCCCTTCTCATAGCTTCTGGCGATGTCGGCGGGAATAAAGTTCTCGCGGATCACGCCCTTGCTCGGCGAGGCTTTCTTGATTTCGGCAATGACTGCCGGCTGCTTCAGCTTGGCCTGAGCCAGCAAGGCCCTGGCAAAACCACGGGGCGCATCGGCCGCCTTGGCCAGGTTTTCCAGCTCGCAGAGGCTGACGCGAGCGCTACGCTCGGCGACTTCCTCGACCTTGCGCGCCAGAATCTTTTCCAGAACCGTCGGTACACTCATCCCTCATTCTCCACTCTGAATACCGCGGTAAACGCACCCAGCTCCTCGAGCTTTTCCCGAGCGAGGCCGGTGTGCAGCGCATCGTGCGCAAGTGCAACTCCCTCTTTCAAACTGCTGGCATGATCGGCGGCGTACAGCGCGGCACCGGCATTGAGCATGATCATCTCGGCCGCTTTCTGACCGTTCTCGGTCTTGCGCTTGCCCAGGGCATCGCGAATCAGCTCAAGTGAAGCCGCCGGGCTTTCCACCGCCAGGCCATGCAGACTCTGGCTCTTCATGCCCAGGTCTTCCGGCTCGACCCAATACTCGGTGATCTGGTCGTTTTTCAGCTCTGCCACGAAGGTCGGTGCTGCCAGGCTGAACTCGTCCAGGCCATCCTTCGAATGCACTACCAGCACATGCTTGCTGCCCAGACGCTGCAACACTTCCGCCAGCGGCCGGCACAAGGCCTGGGTGAATACGCCTACCACCTGATGCTTCACGCCGGCCGGATTCGTAAGCGGGCCGAGCATGTTGAACAAGGTCCGCAGACCCAGTTCGCGGCGCGGGCTTGCAGCGTATTTCATCGCAGAGTGATGGGTCTGGGCAAACATGAAACCAATACCAACGTTGTCAATGCAGCGCGCCACTTGCACGGGTGTCAGGTTCAGGTAGATACCGGCCGCCTCCAGCAGATCGGCACTGCCGCTCTTGCCCGAGACTGCACGGTTGCCGTGCTTGGCCACGGTGCAGCCAGCAGCGGAAACCACGAACGCAGCAGCGGTCGACACGTTGAAGATATTGGCGCCGTCGCCGCCGGTGCCCACTACATCGACCACACCGTCGAGGGTCTTGAGTTCGACCTTGTCCGCCAGTTCACGCATCACCGACACGGCACCGACGATTTCGTCGATGCTTTCGCTCTTCATGCGCATGGCCATCATGAACGCGCCAATCTGTGCGTCCGAGCATTGCCCGGTCATGATTTCGCGCATCACATCGCGCATTTCATCGGTGCTGAGGTCAAGGTGATCGACGATACGGCTCAGGGCTGTCTTGATGTTCATGAAAAGTCCTTAGCGCGTGCCGCCGGTTTGTTTGAGGAAGTTGGCGAACAGTTCATGGCCCTGTTCGGTGAGGATCGACTCAGGGTGGAACTGCACGCCTTCGATGTTCAGAGTCTTGTGACGCAGGCCCATGATCTCGTCGACCGAGCCGTCTTCGAGCTGAGTCCAGGCGGTCAGCTCCAGGCAATCTGGCAGGGTTTCGCGCTTGACGATCAAAGAATGATAGCGGGTCACCGTCAGCGGACGATTCAGGCCTTCGAATACACCCTTGTCCTCGTGAAATACCGGGCTAGTCTTACCGTGCATCACTTGACGGGCGCGCACCACATCACCGCCAAAGGCTTGGCCGATGGACTGGTGGCCGAGGCAGACGCCAAGAATCGGCAGTTTGCCGGCGAAATGCTTGATCGCTTCAATCGAGATGCCGGCTTCGGTCGGGGTGCAAGGACCGGGGGACACAACGATGCGCTCAGGGTTGAGGGCTTCGATTTCAGCGATGGTCAGTTCATCGTTGCGCACGACCTTGACCTGGGAGCCGAGCTCGCCCAGGTACTGCACAACGTTGTAGGTAAAGGAGTCGTAGTTATCGATCATCAGCAACATGGCGTATAGAACCTCTTGAACTCACTGACTTTAAAGATGGCCTTCGAATGTTTTACCCGCAGGGCGCTGCGCTTTGTCAGGTGCCGACGTAGCGCCAGCAAAGCGGCATTTCAAACAGGTAAAGAAGGCAAAGCGGTACAGGTCCGGCGAAGCCGGCAAAAGAATTCAGGCGCGCCAACGCCAGCGGGCGTGTGCCTTGATGACTTGATCCAGGAGTTTACTGATGATCAACACGGGGAAGGTCTCGTTCGTACGTCCCGGCACAGTAACTTAGCTGGGCAGAGCGCGCAATATCGCCGGAGGCACTGCCCGCGAATCTATCAAAGGCTTCGCGACAGATGGCAAAAGGCCGAAAGTTTTTGGTACTGTCGTTTTGTTCACTAAAACAATAAATAAACGGACTTGCTCATGATCAAACAGTCGTTGTTTGTACCGCTCGCAGGATGCTTGCTCGCGATCGCATGCGCCCAGGCGAACGCCGCACCCAATCCTTATACAAATTTCGTTGTCTTCGGGGACAGTCTCAACGATGCAGGGACCTTTGCCGACACAGGCGGGCCTGCCGGAGCGACACAGCGCTTCACCAACCGGACGGGACCGGTGTACCTGGATGGCAGCGGCGAAGTCCGCTCGCTCAACTCCACACAGATCCTGGGTGGGAAACTGGGGTTTTCACCGGACCAGACGGCATCTTCTACTTCAGCAGTTCGCGCCAACGAAGGCCTGCCTGATGGTAACAACTGGGCTGTAGGCGGCTACCGTACCGACCAGATTCTTGATTCGATTACCAGCATCTCCGCCACCGGCGAACGCACCCGGTCCGGCTATCTTCCATCCAATAACTTCCGTGCCGACCCGAACGCACTGTATTACCTGTCGGGCGGCGGTAACGACTTCCTGCAAGGACGCGTCACCAGCCTGCCCCAAGCCAGTGCCGCCGCCGACCGCCTGGCCGACAGCGTGCAGACCCTGCAAACCGCTGGCGCCAGATACGTCATGGTCTGGTTGCTGCCCGATATCGGCTTTACCCCGGCGTTCAACGGCACCCCGCTGCAAGCGTTCACATCTCAACTCAGCGCCCAGTTCAACACTGAACTGGTAAGCCGACTGCAAAATATCAATGCCGAAGTCATCCCGCTGAACATTCCGGTACTGCTCAAAGAGACGTTCGCCAACCCGGCACAGTTTGGCCTGGCCACCGACCAGAACCTCATCACCACCTGCTTCAGCGGCAACGGTTGTACCGAGAATGCCCGCTACGGCATCAACAGCGCCACGCCGGACCCGACCAAGCTGATCTACAACGACTCGGTGCACCCCACCGAAGCCGGGCAACGCCTGATCGCCGATTACGCCTATTCCCTGCTGGCCGCACCATGGGAGCTGACCCTGCTGCCGGAAATGGCCCAGGGCACCGTGCGCGCGCATCAGGATGAGTTGCGCAACCAGTGGCTGGCCGATTGGGAAAACTGGCAAGGCGTCGGCCAATGGCGAGCCATTGTTTCCGCCGGCGGACAGCATCAGGACTTTGACGGTCAGGACAGCGTGGCAAGCGCCGACGGCAACGGAGCCAACCTGAACATCGGCGGCAGCTATCGTCTCGACGATGCCTGGCGTGTTGGTCTGGTGGCCGGTTTCTATAACCAGGAACTCGAAGCCGGCAACAACGACTCCGACTACAAGCTCAACACTTACCTGGGCACGGCATTCGCCCAGTACCAGCAAAACCGTGTGTGGGCCGACGTGGCGCTGACGGCCGGGCATCTGGATTACGACAGCCTCAAGCGCAAATTCCAGCTGGGCGTCAACGAACGCGGCGAAAAAGGCGATACCAGCGGCTACGTCGAAGCCTTCAGCGCACGCGTGGGCTACGACATTGCGCAACAAGCCAGCAGTCCTTGGCACCTGTCGCCGTTTGTCAGCGCCGACTTCGCCAAGGTACAAGTCGATGGTTACTCGGAGGACGGAAACAATTCCACGGCGCTGACCTTCGCCGATCAGGAGCGTATTTCCCGGCGCCTGGGCGCTGGCCTGCAGGGTAAATACCAGATCACCCCGCAAACCCAGGTGTTCGGCGAAGCGGCAATCGAGCGTGAGTACAACGACGATACCCAGGACGTGGACATCAACCTCAACAGCCTGCCAAACAACCAGTTCACGCTGGAAGGCTACACCCCGCAAAGTCACTTGCAACATGTGAACCTGGGGGTGAGCCACAACCTCACCAAGGACCTGGCACTGCGCGCCAGCTACAACATCCGCAAGGACGACGACTTCACCCAACAGGGCATCAATGTAGGTGTTGCGCTGGACTTCTGATGTGCAACCAATAAAAAACGCGGAGCCCTCACAGGCGCCGCGTTTTTTTGGCGATGAAATCATTGTGGGTTTTTTCGCAAACTCAGGCGTTCGGTGTTTGTTCCGCCAGGGCAACGGCGCGGAACATCGCGCGGCGCTTGTTCAGGGTTTCTTCCCATTCCAGCGCCGGCACCGAGTCGGCAACGATGCCGCCACCGGCCTGCACATGCAGCTCGCCGTTCTTGATCACCGCCGTGCGGATCGCAATGGCGGTGTCCATGTTGCCGTTCCAGGCGAAGTAACCGACCGCACCGCCGTAGACGCCACGTTTGACCGGCTCGAGTTCGTCGATGATTTCCATCGCGCGAATCTTCGGTGCGCCGGACAAGGTGCCCGCCGGCAGAATCGCCCGCAGTGCATCCATGGCCGTCAGCCCGGCTTTCAGTTGCCCGGTGACATTGGACACGATATGCATCACGTTGGAGTAACGCTCGATGACCATCTTCTCAGTCAGTTTCACCGAGCCGATTTCCGAAACGCGACCGGTGTCGTTACGCCCCAGGTCGATCAGCATCAAATGCTCGGCGATTTCCTTGTCGTCCGACAGCAGGTCTTTTTCCAGCGCCAGGTCAGCCTCTTCGTTGGCGCCCCGCGGACGGGTGCCGGCAATCGGGCGCACGGTGATCAGGTTGTCTTCGACCCGCACCAGCACTTCCGGCGAACTGCCAACGACGTGGAAGTCGCCGAAGTTGAAGAAGTACATGTAAGGCGTCGGGTTGAAGCAGCGCAGTGCGCGATACAGATCGATGGGGGCGGCCTTGAAGTCGATCGACATGCGCTGGGACGGCACGACCTGCATGCAGTCACCGGCCAGGATGTATTCCTTGATGGTGTCGACGGCTTTTTCGTAATCGTTCTGGGTGAAGCTGGAGCGAAACACCGGGTCAGCCGATTGTTGCTTGCTGAAGTCCAGGCCACGGCGCGGGGTGATCGGCTGGCGGAGTTTTTCCAGCAGTTCTTCCAGGCGCGCGCGACCTTGTTCAAAGGCGTCTTCCTGCGCAGGGTCGGCCAGGACGATAGCGTGCATCTTGCCGGCCAGGTTGTCGAACACCACCACGGCGTCGGACACCATCAGCAGAATGTCCGGTACGCCCAGCGGGTCCGGGTTCGGGCATTTGCCCAAGCGCTTCTCCACATAACGCACGCAGTCATAACCGAAGTAACCCACCAGGCCACCGTTGAAACGCGGCAGGCCGGCAATGGTCGGCACGTTGTAGCGCGCCTTGAAGGCTTCGACGAAGGCCAGCGGATCTTCCACGTCGTGGCTTTCGGTCTCGACGCCATCGACGGTCACGCTGACGTGATGATCATGAACCCGCAGCACGGTTCGGCACGGCAGGCCGATGATCGAGTAACGCCCCCATTTCTCGCCGCCCTGTACGGACTCCAGCAAGTAGGAATTGGGCTCGTCGGCCAGCTTCAGGTAGATCGACAGCGGCGTATCGAAGTCGGCCAGGGTTTCGCAGGCAAGCGGGATGCGGTTGTAGCCGGCAGCGGCCAAGCGCAGGAATTCTTCGCGGATCATGAGGTGCCTCGTGGCTTGAGGGTCGAACAGTCAGGTATGCAAACGCGCCGGAAACCGGCCAGGATAAAGTCAGGCGCGCCAACGCCAGCGGGCCAGGGCCTTCATGACTTTCATCCAGAGTTTGCGAGTGACCACCACGATGGCGTTTCCAGAAGGGGGTTTGACAGCGTCGGCCAACGTTATCTCAGCGGCCGGATCCAGGCAACCGGGAATTAGCTTGCGCAGGTCGTCGATCACCAGTGCCGGCGATTCTTCCGCGATCGTCCGACCGTGGTTATAGCCGTAGCTCAGGGCCACGCACTTGACCCCCGCCGCTTTCGCCGCCAGCACATCGCTGCGCGAATCGCCGACGAACAAAGACTGCGAAGCCGGAATGTTGGCCATTTTCATCACGAAAAACAGTGCGGCCGGATCGGGCTTTTTTTGTGGCAGGGTGTCGCCGCCGATAATCCAGCGGAAATAACGGCCGATTTTCATCTGATCCAGCAGCGGCGCGACGAAACGCTCCGGCTTGTTGGTGATCAGCGCCATCTCGACGCCCTGCTTTTGCAGCCATTTGAGGGTGTCGCGCACGCCGGGGTAAACCACGGTCAACTCATGGCTCTCGCCATAAGCCTGCATGAAATGCTCCAGCGCCCGTTCGGCTTCGTGGTCATCGACCGCCGAATGATCGATAGCGCCAGCCAGCGCACGACGCACCAGTACCGGCGCGCCGTTGCCGACCCATTCGCGTACCGCTTCCAGACCGGCGGGCTTGCGACCGAGTTTGAGCAGCATCTTGTCCACAGCCACTGCCAGGTCCGGGACCGAGTCGATCAAGGTACCGTCCAGATCGAACATCACCAGCCGCGGCAGTTGCCCCGGGAACAACTGCTCAAATCCACTCATGGGCGAGCCAGCGCCAGTTCGGAACGCATCTTCTCGATGACTTCCTGATAGTTCGGCGCATTGAAGATGGCCGAGCCGGCGACGAAGGTGTCAGCGCCAGCCGCGGCGATTTCGCGAATGTTGTTCACGTTCACGCCGCCGTCGATTTCCAGGCGGATGTCACGGCCCGACGCATCGATCAGTGCCCGCGCTTCGCGCAGTTTGTCGAGGGTGCCGGGGATGAACTTCTGCCCGCCGAAGCCCGGGTTGACGCTCATCAGCAGGATCATGTCGACCTTGTCCATCACGTACTTGAGCACGTCCAGCGGGGTCGCCGGGTTGAACACCAGGCCCGACTTGCAGCCGCCTTCGCGGATCAGTTGCAGGGAGCGGTCGACGTGCTGGCTCGCTTCCGGGTGGAAGGTGATGTAGGTCGCGCCGGCTTCGATGAAGTCGCCCACGATGCGGTCCACCGGGCTGACCATCAGGTGCGCGTCGATCGGCGCGGTCACGCCGTACTTGCGCAGTGCCGCGCAGACCATCGGGCCGATGGTCAGGTTCGGTACGTAATGATTGTCCATGACATCGAAGTGCACGAAGTCGGCGCCGGCGGCCAGGACGTTGTCCACTTCTTCACCCAGGCGGGCGAAGTCGGCGGAGAGAATCGACGGAGCAATTACGAAGGGCTGCATGACGCACCTTTTCTGAGCAGAATCACGATGGCGCGCATTGTATACCTCATGCTTTGAAGCGCGCACCGTGAGCGCGATGATTGGACCTTGCCATCATCCATCGACGGCTGGGGTCCTAGTACGCCGCGCGATAGATCTTTTCGATATCGACGGCACTCAACTTACGCGGATTGTTGCGCATCAAGCGCTCGATCCCCGCTGCTTCCACGGCCATGGAAGGAATGGCGTCCTCGGGCACACCGAAACTACGCAGGCCCTGGGGAATTTCCACCGCGGCACACAGTTCGGTCATGGCTTGCACGGCTTTGTCAGCCGCTTCGTTGATGCTCAAGCGAGCGGTCTTCACGCCCATGGCCTCGGCGATATCCTGCATGCGTTCGATACAGGCCATCTTGTTCCAGGTCATGACATGGGGCAGTAGCAAGGCATTACTGACCCCATGGGCAATGTTGAAGCGCCCGCCCAGCGGATACGCCAGCGCGTGCACCGCGCCAACCCCGGCATTGCCGAACGCCATGCCGGCCATCAGGCTGGCAGTGGCCATGTCTTCCCGGGCTTGCAGGTTCGACGGATTGGCATACGCCTTGGGCAAAGCCTTGGCGATCAACTTGATGGCGCCGATGGCCAGGGCATCGGTAATCGGCGAGGCGTTGACCGACAGATAGGACTCGATGGCATGCACCAGCGCATCGACGCCGCTGGCCGCCGTGACGCTGCGCGGACAGGTCAGGGTCATTTGCGGACTGACCAGCGCCACATCCGGCAACAGATAGTCGCTGACAATGCCCTTCTTCAGTTGCGCGACCTTGTCGGAAAGGATGGCGACGTTGGTCACCTCCGAGCCGGTGCCGGCGGTGGTCGGGATGGCGATCAGCGGCGGGCCTTTGCGCGGGACCTGATCGATGCCGAACAGATCCGCCAGCGCACCGTGGTACCCGGCGTAGGCCGCCACGCTCTTGGCAATGTCGATGGCACTACCACCACCGAGGCCGATCAAGCCGTCATGCCCACCGTCGCGATAGGCCTGCATGCAATCTTCGACGATGGCTATTTCCGGGTCCGGCAGCACCCGGTCGAAAATCTCGTAACTGCGTTCGCCCAGCTGCGCCAGTGCCAGCTCTACCGTGCCGGACTTGACCAGGGCGGCGTCGGTGACGATCAGCGGGTTGTCGATGTCCAGACGCGTAAGCTCGGCAGACAGCTGCTCGATGGCACCTGCGCCGGTGATCAATTTGTGAGCGATTTTGAAAGAGGAAAGACTCATGTGCGCAGCCTCTTATAGGTAAGGGAGCTGGGCACAATAGTAGCTGGGGATTGCGGGTTGTCTTCTATTCAGGCGGTGAATGACCCAGGTTTCCGGGAACACCAAAAATCACTGTGGGAGCGGGCTTGCTCGCGAAGGCGGTGTGTCATTCAACCAATACATCAGCTGACACTCCGCTTTCGCGAGCAAGTCGGATCGCCGCACCGCCGCTCCCACATTTTTACCGGGTTCGGCTTCAGACCTGCGCAGTACGCAGTTTCTCGCTACGCCCTCGCAGCCATTCCAGGGTCAGCAGCAGGATCACCGAGAAAGCAATCAGCAGCGTCGCGGCGGCGGCGATGGTCGGGCTGAGGTTTTCGCGGATGCCGCTGAACATCTGCCGTGGCAGGGTCGCTTGTTCGGGGCCGGCGAGGAACAGCGTCACCACCACCTCATCGAACGACGTCGCAAAGGCAAACAGCGCCCCGGAGATCACGCCCGGCGCAATCAGCGGCAAGGTCACCCGGCGGAACGTGGTCAGCGGCGAAGCACCCAGGCTCGCGGCGGCCCGCACCAGGTTATGGTTGAACCCCTGCAAGGTCGCCGACACGGTAATGATCACGAACGGCACACCCAACACCGCATGCACCACGATCAGCGAGAAGAAGCTGTTACCCAATCCCAACGGAGCAAAGAACAGGTAACTGGCCACACCGATGATCACCACCGGCACCACCATCGGTGAAATCACCAGAGCCATTACCAGCGCCTTGCCGGGGAAGTCGCCCCGGGTCAGGCCGATCGCCGCCAGCGTACCGAAGACCATGGCCAGCACCGTGGCTGCCGGGGCGACGATGATGCTGTTCTTCAGGGCGCGCATCCATTCCGCCGAGGCGAAGAAATCGTGATACCACTGCAATGAGAAGCCCTGCAGCGGGTACACCAGGAAGCTGCCGGAGTTGAACGACAGTGGAATGATCACCAGCACCGGCAGGATCAGGAACAACAGAATCAAGCCGCAGAGAATCCGCAAGCTGTAGAACCACACCCGTTCGATGGGCGACATATAAGGACTCAGCATTTCGTTCTCCCCTTAGCTCAGGCGCAGGCGGCTTGCGCCTACCAGCCAGCTGTAAATCAGATAAAGCACGACCGTCGCGAGCAACAGCAGCCCACCGAGTGCGGTCGCCATGCCCCAGTTGATGCTGGTGTTGGTGTAGAAGGCGACGAAGTAGCTGACCATCTGGTCGTTCGGGCTGCCCAACAATGCCGGGGTGATGTAGTAGCCGATGGCGAGGATGAACACCAACAGGCAACCGGCGCCGACACCGGCATAGGTCTGCGGGAAATACACCCGCCAGAAGCTGGCGAACGGATGGCAGCCGAGGGAAATCGCGGCGCGCATGTAGGTCGGCGAGATCCCTTTCATCACGCTGTAGATCGGCAGGATCATGAACGGCAGCAGGATGTGCACCATGGAGATGTAGACACCGACGCGGTTGAACACCAGCTCGATCGGCTTATCGATAATGCCCATGGCCATCAGGCCGCTGTTGATCAGGCCACCCGATTGCAGCAACACGATCCACGCCGCGACCCGTACCAGGATCGAAGTCCAGAATGGCAGCAGCACCAGGATCATCAGCAGGTTGCTCTGACGCGACGGCAGGTTCGCCAGCAGGTAAGCCAGTGGATACGCCAGCACCAGGCAGATCACGGTGATGACCAGGCCCATCCAGAAGGTACGGGCGAAGATGTCGAGGTAGATCGCCTGATCCGGGGTGGCCGGGGCGATTTCGCCGAGGTCGTCGATGCGGTGATCGACGGCCGCCAGCAGATAATACGGGGTGATGCTGCTGGTGTTGCGACGTACCGCTTGCCAGTAGGCCGGGTCGCCCCAACGCTCATCGAGACCTTCCAGCGCTTCTTTATAAGAAGCCGGCTCGGTTGCGAGCGGCAAGGCGCGGGCGGTTTTGGTCAGCAGGCTGCGGTAGCCGGCCAGTTCCATGTTCAGGCGTTTGGACAGATCACCCAGGGTCTGATTCTTGCGAGCCTCGGCGAGGTCTTCGGCCGCTGCTTTGTAAACCGGTTCAGCGGGCAGGCCGCGGCCGTCCCAACTGGCGATGGCGGTCACGGTGCGCGGCATGCCGCCGACCACTTCCGGGTTGCCAACGCTTTTGTAGAGCAGCGCCACGATCGGCACCAGGAACACCAGCAACAGAAACAGCACCAGTGGCGCGATCAACGCCTGGGCCTTCCAGCGATTGACCCGCTCGGCGTGCTTGAGCCGCTGCTTCAAGGTGGGGCTGGTGCCCTCGTTCAGGGGAACGGCGATAGCCATGACGTACTCCGGGAATCTTTGAATGGGCGGCACCACCCACGGTGATGCCGCATTACATCAACACTCATGAAACACGCCAGTCCCTGTAGGAGCTGGCGCAGCCTGCGATCTTTTGGCGTATTCAAGACCGCTGAAGAGCAAGATCAAAAGATCGCAGCCTTCGGCAGCTCCTACTTGGCAGCCCAGGCGTTGAAGCGCTGTTCCAGTTGCTCGCCGTTGTCAGCCCAGAAACTGACGTCGATCTGCACCTGGTTGGCGATGTTTTCCGGGGTGGTCGGCATGTCTTTCAGGACATCCTTGGCCAGCAGCGGTACGGCCTGGGTGTTGGCCGGGCCGTAGGCGATGTTTTCCGAGTAGGTCTTCTGCTGCTGCGGCATTACCGAGAAGGCGATGAACTTCTTCGCCGCTTCAGCGCGCTTGGCATCCAGACCTTTTGGAATGGCCCATGCGTCGAAGTCGTAGATGCCGCCGTTCCACACGACTTTCAGGTTGCTTTCTTTCTGCACGGCAGCGATACGGCCGTTGTAGGCCGAGCTCATGACCACGTCACCCGAGGCGAGGTATTGCGGCGGTTGTGCGCCGGCTTCCCACCACTGGATGTTTGGCTTGAGCTCATCGAGCTTCTTGAACGCGCGGTCCTGACCGTCCTTGCCGGCCAGCACTTTGTAGACGTCTTTGGGCGCAACGCCGTCGGCCATCAGTGCGAATTCCAGGGTGTACTTGGCGCCTTTACGCAGGCCACGCTTGCCCGGGAACTGCTTGGTGTCCCAGAAATCCACCCAACTGGTCGGTGCGGTTTTCAGCTTGTCGGCGTTGTACGCCAGCACGGTCGACCACACGAAGAAACCTACGCCGCAAGGCTGGATGGCGCCCTTGACGTAGTCTTCGGTCTTGCCGAACAACTTCGGATCAAGCTGCTCGAACATGTCTTCGTCGCAACCACGGGACAGCTCCGGCGACTCAACCTCTACCAGATCCCAGGACACGCTCTTGGTGTCGACCATGGCCTTGACCTTGGCCATTTCGCCGTTGTACTCGCCGGCCACGATCTTGCCGTTGCCTGCCGCTTCCCACGGTGCGTAGAAGGCTTTGACCTGAGCCGCCTTGTTCGCGCCGCCAAAGGACACCACGGTCAGGTCCGGGCCGGCCGCCATTGCGTGTGCCGCGCCCATCATGCCCAGTGCCAAAGCGGTGAATTTCAGGGATCTCAACATTTATTGTTCTCTCCACGTGCAGGGTTGGTGTTGGTGTTGCCGGGGCGATCAATGCGCCTCTAGAAGTGGGTCGAGCGCGCGAACGTGTTCGACCTGCCAGCCAAGCGGTACCACGTCGCCGACGGCGAGCGAGGGATCTAGCTCGGCAATCGGCTGTTTCACGAAGAAGTCGGTCTTGCCGCAGACTTCCATGCGAACCCGGACGTGGTCGCCCAGATAGATGAATTCCTCGACTCGCCCGGAGAAGCGGTTGACGCATTGGTCGCTGGAGCCATTGAGGCTCACTCGCTCCGGACGAATGGACAGGGTCACCGGCTCGCCGGTCTGGCCGACGTTGACCGCCAAGGCCTCTACCTTCTCACCCCGCCCGAGCTCGACAATGCAACGGTCGCCGGTCTGGCTGTGCAGGCGGCCATTGAGACGGTTGTTCTCGCCGATGAAGTTGGCGACGAAGGTGTTCTTCGGCTCTTCATAGAGGGTGCGCGGCGGCGCGATCTGCTGGATTTCACCCTGGTGGAACACCGCCACACGGTCGGACATGGTCAAGGCTTCGCCCTGATCGTGGGTCACGTAGACCACGGTGACACCCAGGCGCTGGTGCAGGTGCTTGATCTCCATCTGCATGTGTTCACGCAGTTGTTTATCGAGTGCGCCGAGGGGTTCGTCCATCAGCACCAGTTGCGGCTCGAACACCAGCGCGCGGGCCAATGCCACACGCTGTTGCTGACCACCGGAAAGCTGCGCCGGGTAGCGCTGGGCGAAGGCATCGAGCTGGACCATGCTCAGCACGCGCTTGACCCGGGCACTGACGTCGCTCTTGTTCATGCCGCGTACGGTCAGCGGGAACGCCAGGTTCTCGGCCACCGTCATGTGCGGGAACAATGCGTAGTTCTGGAACACCATGCCGATGTCGCGCTTGTGCGGCGGCACGTTATTGATGGCGCGCCCGCCCAACAGGATTTCGCCCGCGGTCGGCGTTTCGAAGCCGGCGAGCATCATCAGGCTGGTGGTCTTGCCGGAACCGGACGGTCCGAGCAATGTGAGGAATTCGCCTTTGCGAATGTCCAGGTTGAGGTCCTTGACGATCAGGTTCTCGCCGTCGTAGCTCTTCTGCACTCCACGAAAGCTGACCAGAACATCATTGGCCCCTGCGCTTGAATCGACCTGGCTCATACCCACACCTTTGTTATTGATGACTGCTGTGGGACTAAGCCTAGTGGACGCTGGGGACCGCGCAAATCGGGGGGCAAGAGAGATTGGCCTCAGCCGGATGGAAGGTTGGGGGTAGGGATTGCCCTACAAGGATGGCGCGTTTGGGCAAATGTAGTGGCAAGGGGTCAGCTATAAGCCACAAGAACAAGCCCATGCGATATCTGGAGCTGTCGTAAATGGATATGCCACCACTGGACCACACTGAATTTCGGTGTGTTTTAGAGGAGCTTGTGTTCCATCGCGTACTTCACCAGTTCCGCCAGCGAGGTGATGTTGAGCTTCTGCATCAGCCGCGCCTTGTGGGTGCTGATGGTCTTGCTGCTCAGCGCCAGTTGCTGGGCGATGTCATTGACGTTGGCGCCCTGGGCCAGGCGTTCGAACACGGAGAATTCGCGCTCGGAGAGCAACGAGTGCAATGGACGCGAGTCGGTAAGACCGACTTCGAAAACCATGCGATCGGCCAGTTCCGGGTCGATATAACGCCCGCCTGACGCCACTTTACGAATGGCCGTCAGCAAGAGCGCCGGGTCGCTGTCCTTGGTCGCATAACCCGCAGCGCCCACCTTCAACGCCCGGGCGGCCATTTGCGCTTCGTCATGCATCGACAGCACCAGGATCGCGGGTGGATTGTTCAGGGCGCGAATCCGCGGAATCGCTTCCAGGCCGTTGACGCCCGGCATGGAGATATCCAGCAACACCACTTCGCAGGGCACATGACGCAAGGTGTCGAGCAACTGCTCACCATTGCTCGCCTCCCCCACTACCAGCAAGTCCTTGGCCAGGCCGATCAACTGCTTGATGCCTTCGCGGACAATGGTGTGGTCTTCGGCTACCAGTACACGGATCACGTTCTTCTCCAGGGTCAAGATCTATCGCGAGCGTTCCGACGATGACGTCAGAGCAAACAATAGATAAACATCAGGCTGCATCCAGCGGCACTCGCACACTCAGAGTCGTGCCTTCACCCGGCTCACTCTCAAGCGACAACTCACCGCCCATGATCAACACCCGCTCGCGCATGCCGACCACCCCAAAGGATGTCGGCCTGCCAGCTGCGGCGACAAATCCTACGCCATCATCGCTGACCGTCAGACACAACTCGTCGCCTTCCAGCGCCAGTGTCAATTCAACAGTATGCGCCTGGGCGTGCCGCATGACATTGGTCAGCGCTTCCTGAAGGATCCTGAACAAACCGATTGCCTTCGCATCGCTGAGCACCGGCAAGTTGTCCGGCACCTGCACCAGACACGGGATCTGCGTGCGCGCCTCGAATCGACGGGCCTGCCACTCAATGGCCGAGGCGATGCCCGCGTCGAGAATCGGCGGTCGCAATGCCGTGGCCACATCACGAACCAGCTGAAACAACTGAGCGATCAAGCGCTTCATGCTGTTCAAGCGCTCGTTCAGACCCGGATCAAGCTGCGCGTAAGCCAGTTCGCACATGGACGTTTCCAGCTTCAACACGGTGAGCATCTGACCCAACTCGTCGTGAACTTCCCGGGCAATGCGCGCCTTTTCTTCTTCGCGCACGCTTTCCAGGTGTGCGGACAACTCACGCAACTGCTCCCGGGAGCTGGCCAGCTCAAGCTCGATGCGCTTGCTTTCGCTGATGTCCCAGACGATTCCGTCCCAGACATAGGCACCGTCATCCAGCCGGCGGGTGATGGCCTTGATTTCCGCCCAGCGCTGCTCGCCCTGACGCGTGAGGATTCGCCCCTGCCACGACCAGTCGCTGTCGGTATCCAGCGCATGATCCTGGGTCTGGTGATAGCTGGCCTTGTCATCCGGATGCACCAGGCTGCGCAGGCCTTTATCGCGATGCGCCAGCGTGGCCGGCGAGTAACCCACCAGGCTTTCGCTGCCTTCACTGATGTAGGCAAAGTCGATCTGACCGGTCACCGGCGCCCGCTCCAGGCGGAAAACCAGCCCCGGAACGTTGGCGGCGATGCCTTGCAGGCGCGCCTCGCTTTCCTGCAAGGCCGCCAGGGCGCGACGCCTCTCGGTGACATCGTTGAGGTAAACCACCAGGTATTCGCCATCGCGAAAGCGCAGAAAACTCAACGAGACATCGGCCGGCAGGATGCTGCCATCGGCCCGCACGCAATTGGATTCAAAGCTTTGCGGGCCGTCTTCACTGGCCCGGGCGCGCTTCCACAGGTTCAGCCAACGGTCCATGTGCAGGCCAGGCTCGAAATCGATCAGGGGCCGATCGATGATCCCGCCGGCCGGATAGCCCAGCATGCTCTCCGCCGCGCGGTTGGCGTAGCGCACATGGCTGTCCCAGTTGACCCAGAGGATACCGACGGTGCTCTGATCGATGGAAAACTGGGTGAGCCGCAGGGCCTCTTCGCTGGCGGCGCGCAAGGCAATGTCTTCCTGCGCGGCCAGCAGACGCTGCTCCAGGTGGTGCTGCTGGCGACGCTGCCAGACCACAATGGCCATGCAACTGGACGCCAGCACGGCCAGCAGAAGGCAGAGGTTTTGCCAAAATCCCGGCGACTCGGTGAGCCGCGGATACTTGGGTTGCAGCCATTGATTGTGCAGTTGCTCCAGATCCTTGGCCGGGATCGCCCGCAATGCACTTTCGACGATGCCCGCCAGTTCCGGTTTGTCGCGCCGCGTGGCCACCCGCAGCAGTTGCGGCAGGCCGACATCCCCCACCACCACCAACCCGGCGAACTCCGTCTCGACCGACAAGCGTCCCAGTTGCGCCTCATCGATCACCGCATAAGTTGCCTGCTGGCCAACCAGTAATTGCAATGCCTGGCGCTCCATCGGTACACCTTGCAGATTCAGGTGCGGGTAGTTGCCACGCAGGTAATCGGCGATGGCACTGGGCATGCGCACGGCGACGCGGGTCTGGCTGTCGAGTTTTTCCAACTCGACCGCGCCAGCGCTTTTCTGGTCGCTGACCACCAATTGCGGCACCCGCATGTAGGGGTCGGAAAACTGCCAGAGACGCAGCCCGCCAGGGGTCTGGGTCAGGCCCGGAGCAATGTCGATTTCGCCCTCGCGGGCCGCGGCTTCCAATTGTTCAAGGTCGGGAAAATTGCGCCAGCTCAGTTCGACATTGAGGTTTTTAGCCAACCACTTCATCAACTCGATGTTCACCCCGGACAAGCGCTGCAAGCGGCGGTCGTATTGCGCATAGGGCGCCTGCAACACCACGCCGACCCGCAACTCGCCCTGCTGCGCCAGCCAGTGCTGCTGTTTCGGGGACAGTTGGGCAACGGGCGCCGGAGGCGCGGCGGCCGCCCAGCCCATCAAGGGAAGCCACAAACAGCCGATAACCCACAGGCAGCGAAAACGCATCATTGAACTCTCACACCCTGACAAATACAGACCAACCCATTAGGCTGCCGGAACATCTTCTGGCCTGGAATATCCGATGCCCCCTGTCTACCGCCTGGCACTGCCAGCATTGTGCCTGTCGCTGATCCTGCCTTGCGCTTTTTCCGTCAAGGCGGCCGACCCGGCGCCCGCCGCGGAGGAAAAAACCGCCGAAGAAAAACCACTCGAACGTCAGCCGCTGCCTGAGCGTAGTCAGGAAGAAGCGACTGCACTTGAGCGAAAGATCCCGGCTCAGGAACAGCAACAACTGCAAGCAGGCACCGACACGTTTCTGGCCTTGTGGAAACCGGCCAATACCGCCGAACCCAAAGGCGCGGTGATTATCATCCCCGGCGCCGGCGAAACCGTTGACTGGCCGCAAGCAGTAGGCCCTTTGCGGCGCAAATTGCCGGATGCCGAGTGGAGCAGCCTGAGTATCACCTTGCCAGACCTGCAAAGCGATGCCATTGCGCCACGAATCGTCGAAGCAGCGCCGACACCCAAACCCGCCGAAACCGGCAGTAAAGACTCGACCACCGCGGCCCCTATCGAACAGGTGGCCGGTGGCGAGGCCGATGTGGCCGACAAGCCCTTCGCCGAAACCACCGAGGAACAGTCCAAGGCAGATGCCGAGCGGATCTTTGCCCGAATCGATGCCGCGATCGCTTTCGCCGAACAGCAAAGCGCCCGCAGCATCGTGGTGTTGGGGCATGGTTCGGGCGCCTATTGGGCCGCGCGCTACCTGAGCGAAAAGCAGCCATCGCAGGTCGAAAAACTGCTGATGGTTGCCGCCCGGACACCTGTGGCGGCCACGCCCGGGCTGGCCGAGCTGACCCCGACCCTGAAACTGCCGACCGCAGATATTTTCTACAAGGACAAAGCGCTGGATCGCGATGCAGCATTGGAGCGCCTGCAGGCCAGCAAACGCCAGAAATCATCGGCATTCAGCCAGGTCGCACTCAAGGCGTTGCCGGATACCAAGGCCGAACAGGAGCAACTGTTCCGTCGGGTGCGAGGTTGGTTGAATCCGCAGAGCCCGGCGGGCTGACAGACCGAGGCGCGATCATCGCGGGCAAGCCACGCTCCCACAGGTTTTGTGCCGATCAGAAAATTGCGAACGACACAAAACCTGTGGGAGCGAGCTTGCTCGCGATAGCGGTATCACTGGCTAGCGAAAATCCCGTCGCTCCCGAATCAGCGTGTAGGCGTTATGCAGTTCACGCGTTCGTTCGGTGGCCTCACGCACCTGCGTGGCCGTCGCGCCAGTGCCGGCAATCTTGTCCGGATGATGGCGACTGAGCAGGCGCCGATAAGCACGTTTGATCTGCGCCGGCTCAGTGGTGGCCGACACCCCCAAAAGCCTCAGCGCGTCCTGATAACTGGGCACACTTTTGCCCAAGGGCCGTTTCTGCGGTTCATAATCGTGGGCCAACGCCTGCACCTGATGGGATGTCCAGCCCAACCACTTGCCCCATTGGCCGATCAATTGACGTTCACTGCTGCCGGCACGACCATCGGCCCAGACCATTCGCCAACAGGCGCGCAACACACCTTCCGCCGCATGGGGCTGGGCACTCAGGCGACGCAAATAACCGCGCAGGCGGTCGTTGCCCGACTTGCCGCGATTGAACGCGGCAATCGCACGACGCTGGGCCGACTCGGACATCTCCAGCGAGCGCATTTCCGCCCGGGCCTGTTCGATGTGCCCGGCCATCACCTGGCCGTCACACTTGGCCAGTCGCCCCAACAGGACAAACAGCAATTCATCGTTACGCAGCACTGGGCGACCGCCCAGTTTTTCCCGCAAGTGCCCCCAGCTCTGCAGGTGCAAGCGCCGGTCCAGCGCCTGCCCCAACAACGCACCGAGAATGGCCCCCGGAATACTGGCTATGGCATAGCCTGCTCCGGCTCCGATCAGAGTCCCTGGCCACAACATGTCAGCGCCTCGCTTCTATTAATGTTTCAACTTCGGCCAGACGCTCGTGAGTACCGACATCGACCCAGTCCCCCTTCAACTGCTCGCCAGTCACCTGACCGTCAGCCATGGCTTTGCGTAACAGCGGCGCGAGCTTGAAGGCCCCGGCGGTGCAACCGTCGAACAACTGCGGATGCAACACGGCGATACCGCTGTAGGTCAGGGTGCCAATCTCTGGCTGACCGTCGCGGACCTGCGTTTCGACCAGGCTGAAGTCCCCGGCCGGATGATGGGCCGGGTTACTGGCCAGCACCAGGTGCGCCAGGCCGTTGATGGGTTGATGCAGCACGCTGAAATCGTAATCGGTCCAGATGTCTCCATTGACCACGACAAACGCTTCATCCCCCAGCAACGGCAACGCGCGGAAAATCCCGCCGCCGGTTTCCAGGGGCTCACCTTCGGCCGAGTACTGAATGCTCACGCCATAACGCGAACCATCGCCCAGATAGTCTTCGATCTGCTGACCGAGCCAGGCGTGATTGATCACGATGTCGGTGAACCCGGCGGCTGCCAGCGCTCGCAGGTGATACTCGATCAGCGGCACGCCGCCTGCACGCACCAGCGGTTTTGGCGTGGTCAGGGTCAGCGGGCGCATGCGCTCGCCTTTACCCGCGGCCAGAATCATTGCCTTCATGCTTTCACTCCGGCACGCAGACTGGCCAGCAGCACATCCAGTTCGGCCAGCTCAGGGCGACGAGCGATCACTGCTTCTATGTACGCAAAGAAACGTGGCACGTCACCCAGATAGCGCGGTTTACCGTCGCGATGACAGATGCGCGCGAAAATGCCGATGACTTTCAGGTGACGTTGCACGCCCATCAAGTCGCTGGCACGCAGGAAGTCCTCGAAGTCGGGCTGAACCGCAATCCCGAGGGCGCCCGCCTGCTGCCAGTAGCTTTCGAGCCAGCCGTGCACGCGCTCCTCGGGCCAGCTGAGGAATGCATCCTTGAACAGGCAGGTCACGTCGTAGGTCACCGGGCCATACACCGCATCCTGGAAATCCAGCACGCCGGGATTGGGTTCGCTGAGCATCAGGTTGCGCGGCATGTAGTCGCGATGCACCAGGACTTTCGGTTGAGCCAGGGCGCTGTCGATCAACAGTTCGCTGACCTGCTGCCAGAGCACTTGTTGTGCCGCGTCAAATTCGATGCCCAGTTCGCGCTTCACGTACCACTCGGGGAACAGTTCCAGCTCGCGACGCAGCAAGGCCACGTCATAGCTCGGCAAAGGCGCAACCATTGGCAACTGCTGGAAAGCCAGCAACGCCTGCAGGGCATCCTTGAACAAATTGTCGGCGTTTTCGCTGTCGATGACGTCCAGATAGGTCTTGTTGCCCAGGTCATTGAGCAAAAGAAAACCGCGCTCGAGGTCTTCGGCATAAATTTTCGGCACATTTATTCCGGATTTCGCCAGCAAAAAAGCGATATCCACGAAGGGTTTGCAGTTTTCCTGGGGCGGCGGCGCGTCCATCACAATGAAACTTTTGCCATCGCCTTGCCAACGGAAATACCGCCGAAAACTCGCGTCACTGCTGGCTGCAGTCAACGTGGCCGGGGGTACGACGCCCCAGCCCTGCTCGGCAAAAAGGGTCGCCAATTGTTCATCGAGCCAAACTTTCAGGTGTTGCAAGCGTACATCTTGATCAGGCATTGCAAGGGTCTCCGACGGCGCTAGCCGTCAAGCGGGTCATGCTTTATTATCCAGCATCTTTTTCAGACCATCGAGAGGCGTGCGGCCCACACCGCGGGCAGATGGCACGCAGGAAGCCCGGACTAATAAGATGGCATTGAAATCCCCCGCGTTTCGTAAAAAATTTCCGTTGTTGGTTACCGGCAGTTTGCTGGCGCTGCAACCCCTTGCCACTTCCTACGTGGTCGCCGCGGAACAGTATGACTGCTCAGTCTCTGCTTCGGGTTCCTGGGACTGTGCGCCAAAGACGCCGGCGGCTGCATTGCCACCGCGTCCCGTCCATGACGGCAGCGCAGTTTCGGCCACCGGCGGAGCTCCGGCCGAGAACGGTTCCAGCGAAGACGCCGGCGCCAAGCCGGTGCTGGTCACCGAATCCAAAGGCCGTGGCCTGAAGTCGCGTAGCGCAGACTACAGTCACCTCGACTGGGTTCCCCGCGAGCAGCTCACCGCCGCACAATTGGCCGAAACCGGTCCTTATTGCTCTGGTTCCTATATCGAACCGATTCGTCCTGGCATGGATGACAAGACCAATAAAAGTGACGCTCCAACCTTTATCGGCGCAAAAGCCTCCCGCTATAAGCAGGATGAGCAAGTCGCGACCCTGGCCGGCGACGTTGTCATGCGCCAGGGCAGCATGCAGGTCGAAGCAGACGAAGCCAACCTTTACCAGGCCGAGAGCCGTGGCGACCTGAACGGCAACGTGCGCATTCGCGACAACGGCGCCCTGATCGTCGGCGACCACGCCGACGTACAGCTCGACACTGGCGAAGCCAAGGTCGACAACGCCGAATACGTGATGCACAAATCCCGCATCCGCGGTAATGCGCTGTACGCCAAACGTGCCGAGAACGCGATCATCCGCCTCAAGGATGGTACGTACACCACGTGCGAACCGAACAGCAACGCCTGGCAGCTCAAGGGCAACAACATCACCCTGAACCCGGCCACCGGCTTCGGTACCGCGACCAACGTGACGCTGCGGGTCAAGGACATTCCGATCCTGTACACGCCGTACATCTATTTCCCGATCGACGACCGTCGCCAGTCCGGCTTCCTGCCGCCGACCATCGGCACCGGCAGCGATACCGGCTTCATGCTGGTCACCCCGTATTACTTCAACCTGGCGCCGAACTACGATGCCACGTTGTACCCGCGCTACATGGAAAAGCACGGCTTGTTGATGGAAGGCGAATTCCGCTACCTGACCAAGTCCAGCGAAGGCCAGTTCGGTGCGGCGTACCTCAACGACGAAAGCAACGAACGCGACAAGCAGAGCGACGCCGAAAAAACCCGCTACATGTACAACTGGCAGCACAAGGGCGGTCTCGACTCGCGAGTGCTCACGCAAGTCGACTACACCAAGATCAGCGATCCGTATTACTTCCAGGATCTGCAGACCGACCAGATTGGCATCAAAAGCAACGACTACGTGAACCAGCAAGGCTCCGTCACCTATCGTGGCGACAGCTATTCCGCTCGCGTGAACGCCCAGGCCTACGAACTGGCGAGCGTGTCGAACATTACGCCGTACGACCGCCTGCCGCAGCTCACCCTCGACGGCATGCTGCCTTATCATCCGGAAGGCCTGGACTTCACGTACAACACCGAACTCGTGCGGTTTGACCGGGATCTGCAGAGCGGAACATACTTTGACGAAGACGGTGTCGGCTCTCCCCGCCTCGATAACAACGTTCAAGGCCTGGCTCGTGCCAATGGCGACCGCCTGAACCTGGCGCCCGCCATCAGCTTGCCGATGAATACGACGTACGGCTTCCTGACACCGAAGCTCAAGTACCAGTACACCCAGTACCAACTGGACCTGGACAGCACTGGCAAAGGTCAGATTGCGAATCAGACCGCAGAACAGGACAAGCTCCTGGGAACGTTCGACAGCAACCAGAACCGCGGCGTACCAATCGCCAGCATCGACAGCGGCCTGTACTTCGATCGCAATACCCAGTATTTCGGCAAGAACTACCGCCAGACCCTCGAGCCGCGCCTGTTCTACCTGTACGTGCCTGAGGTCGACCAGGAAGACATCCCGGTATTCGACACCAGCGAATACACCTTCAACTATGCATCGCTGTTCCGTGACAACCGCTTCTCCGGCTCCGACCGTGTCGGCGACGAGAACAAACTGTCCCTGGGCGTGACCAGCCGCTGGATCGAAGACGACGGTTTCGAGCGTCAGCGCATCAGTGTCGGCCAGGCCTTGTACTTCAAGGACCGCGAAGTTCAGTTGCCGGGTATCGATGCAAAAACCCGTGCCGATGCCCAAGCCAGCGTTTCGCCGTACGCACTGGAATACGAATATCGCTGGAACCGCGACTGGCGTACCACCGCCGACTACAACTGGGACCCGGACAGCCGCAGCCCTCGCTCGGGCAGCGCGATGTTCCACTACCAGCCTGAAGACAATCCGAACAAGATCGTCAACTTCGGCTACCGCTATCGTAATGACCAGGTCCGTTACGACCAGAACACCGGTAAATGGACTGTGGGCGGCGGTGACTACGGCACCCCTGGCCAGCCTGGCTACGTGAAGGATTACTACAAGATCGAACAGCACGACTTCTCGGTGATCTGGCCAATCGTGCCGCAATGGAGCGTTATCAGCCGTTGGCAGTATGACTACAACCGCAACCGTACCCTGGATGCATTCGGTGGTTTCGAGTACGACAACTGCTGCTGGAAACTGCGCCTGATCAACCGTTACTTCGTTGATTACGACGAGTTCAGCCAGGAAGCACCGCAAAACGAAAAAGGCGACCATGGCGTCTTCCTCCAAATTGTTCTGAAGGGACTCGGCGGCCTTACCGGCTCCAAGGCCGAGAGCTTCCTCGACAAAGGCATTCAAGGTTATCGTGAACGTGAAGACCAAGCTTTCTGATTGTCTGCGCCCGCTGATGCTGGGCGCGCTGTTCCTGAGTACGGCGGCCAGCGCCGCCGTGCAGTCCATCGATAAAGTGGTGGCCATCGTCGACAACGACGTGGTCATGCAGAGCCAACTGGACCAACGGGTTCATGAAGTTCAAAAAACCATTGCCAAGCGCGGTTCTGCCGTGCCGCCGGCCAGCGTGCTGGAACAGCAGGTACTTGAGCGCCTGATCGTCGAAAACCTGCAATTGCAGATCGGCGAGCGCTCCGGCATCCGCATTACCGACGAAGAGTTGAACCAGGCTGTCGGCACCATTGCCCAGCGCAACAACATGTCGGTCGAGCAGTTCCGCACCGCCCTGACTCGCGACGGTCTGTCCTACGACGACGCACGCGAGCAGATTCGCCGCGAAATGGTCATCAGCCGTGTACGCCAGCGTCGGGTCGCCGAACGCATCCAGATCTCCGAGCAGGAAGTGAAGAATTTCCTGGCGTCCGACCTGGGCAAAATGCAGCTGTCTGAAGAGTTCCACCTGGCCAACATCCTGATTCCTACGCCGGAAAGCGCCAACTCCGATGCGATTCAGAGTGCAGCCAAGCAGGCCGATGCGATTTACCAGCAGCTCAAGCAAGGCGCTGACTTCGGTCAGTTGGCAATCGCCAAGTCCGCCAGCGAAACCGCACTGGAGGGTGGTGACATGGGCTGGCGTAAAGCCGCTCAATTGCCTCCGCCGTTCGATCGCCTGCTGAGCACCATGCCGGTGGGTGATGTCACCCAGCCAATGCGCACCCCGGGCGGCTTCATCATCCTGAAGGTCCTCGAAAAGCGTGGCGGCCAGACCCAGATGCGCGACGAAGTGCATGTGCGCCACATCCTGGTCAAACCGAGCCCGATCCGCGACGAAGCAAAAACCAAGGCCCTGGTTGAGTCGCTCTACAGCCGTATCGAGTCTGGCGAAGACTTCGGCGAGCTGGCGAAAAGCTACTCGGAAGACCCGGGTTCAGCCCTTAACGGCGGCGACCTGAACTGGATCGACCCGAACGCACTGGTGCCGGAATTCCGCGAAGTGATGGCCAAGACCCCGCAAGGTCAGCTGTCCAGGCCGTTCCAGACTCAGTACGGCTGGCACGTCCTGGAAGTCCTTGGCCGTCGCGCCACCGACAGCACCTCACAGGCTCGCGAGCAGCAAGCAATGACCGTTTTGCGTAACCGCAAATACGATGAAGAGCTGCAAACCTGGCTGCGTCAGATCCGTGACGAAGCGTACGTGGAAATCAAACTCCCTGGCGCCGACCAGGCAGCGCAGTGAAACCCCAACGTTTCGCGCTGACACCCGGCGAACCAGCCGGCATAGGTCCCGACCTGTGCCTGCTGCTCGCCTCGCAAGCCCAGCCTCATCCCCTGATTGCCATTACCAGCCGCGACCTGCTCATTGAGCGGGCCGCGCAGCTGGGTGTGGCTGTCGATTTGCTACCGGTCACACCGGACAACTGGCCGGATGCACCCGCGCCAGCCAACAGCCTGTATGTCTGGGATACACCGCTCAATGCCAAGGTCGTCGCCGGGCAACTGGACAAGGCCAACGCTGCCTTCGTACTGGAAACCCTGACCCGCGCCGGCCAGGGCTGCCTGGACGGACATTTCGCCGGCATGATTACCGCGCCGGTGCACAAAGGCGTCATCAACGAATCCGGCATCGCCTTTTCCGGGCACACGGAATTCCTCGCCGACCTGACCCACACCGCGCAAGTGGTGATGATGCTGGCTACACGCGGCTTGCGCGTGGCCCTGGTGACCACTCACCTGCCCCTTCGCGAGATTGCCGATGCAATCACGCCAGAGCGTCTGGAACGCGTCACGCGAATCCTGCACGCCGACCTGAAAAGCAAGTTCGGCATCGCCCGGCCACGCATCCTGGTCTGCGGGCTCAACCCCCATGCCGGCGAAGGCGGACACCTGGGCCATGAAGAAATCGATATCATCGAACCCACATTAGAGCGCCTGCGCGGCGAGGGCATGGACCTTCGTGGCCCCCTGCCCGCCGACACTCTGTTTACCCCCAAATATCTGGAGCACTGCGATGCGGTGCTGGCGATGTACCACGACCAGGGCCTGCCGGTGCTGAAGTACAAAGGCTTCGGCGCGGCAGTCAACGTGACCCTCGGCTTGCCGATCATCCGCACCTCGGTCGACCACGGCACAGCCCTGGACCTGGCCGGCAGCGGCAGGATCGACACCGGCAGCCTGCAAGTCGCCCTGGAAACCGCCTACCAGATGGCCGAGACCCGTTTATGACCGAGCACTACCAACACAAGGCGCGCAAACGCTTTGGCCAGAACTTCCTGCACGATGCCGGCGTTATCGACCGCATCCTGCGCTCCATTCATGCCAAGGCAGAAGACCGCCTGCTGGAAATCGGCCCGGGCCAGGGTGCACTGACCCAAGGCCTGCTCAGCAGCGGCGCGCAACTTGATGTGGTGGAACTGGACAAGGACCTGATCCCGATCCTCAACCAGCAGTTTGCCGGCAAGAGCAACTTCAACCTGCATCAGGGCGATGCGCTGAAGTTCGACTTCAACAGCCTGAATGCCGCGCCTGGCAGCCTGCGAGTGGTCGGCAACCTGCCGTACAACATCTCCACCCCGCTGATTTTTCACCTGCTGCACAACTCGCACCTGATTCGCGACATGCACTTCATGCTGCAAAAGGAAGTGGTCGAGCGCCTGGCTGCCGGCCCTGGTGGTGGTGACTGGGGTCGCTTGTCGATCATGGTTCAGTACCACTGCAGGGTCGAGCACCTGTTCAACGTCGGCCCTGGCGCGTTCAACCCGCCACCGAAAGTCGACTCGGCCATCGTGCGCCTGGTGCCCCACGCGGTACTGCCACACCCGGCCAAGGATCACCGCCTGCTGGAACGCGTCGTGCGCGAAGCGTTCAACCAGCGCCGCAAAACCCTGCGCAACACCCTCAAGCTGTTGCTGAGCAATGCTGAAATCGAAGCCGCCGGTGTCGATGGCAGCCTGCGTCCCGAGCAACTCGACCTGGCCGCGTTCGTGCGCCTGGCTGACAAGCTCAGCGAACAAAAGCCTGCCGCAGACTGACAAGCGATGAGCGCTATCGGGTAGGACGCCACTCTGGTCTACTACCCGATACTTGGCCTAGACTGAACCCCAACAGCTACGCCCCGCGTCCCGCTTCGTTTTTAAGGCCCCTTGCATGTCCGATCCTCGCTATCAGGTCGACGTCAGCGTCGTCACTCGCTATCTGGCAGAACAATCGCAACCCGAGCACGACCGCTTTGCCTTCGCCTACACCATCACCGTGCAAAACAATGGTGAAATGCCCGCCAAACTGCTTTCACGGCACTGGGTCATCACCGATGGTGACGGGCATGTCGAAGAAGTGCGCGGCGCAGGCGTCGTCGGCCAGCAACCGTTGATCGACCCCGGCAAGAGCCACACCTACAGCAGCGGCACGGTCATGACCACCAAGGTCGGCACCATGCAAGGCACCTATCAGATGTTGTCCGACGACGGCAAACACTTCGATGCCATCATCGCGCCCTTCCGCCTGGCGGTGCCCGGAGCCTTGCACTGATGGCAACGTACGCTGTCGGTGACCTGCAAGGCTGTCTTCAAGCCCTGCAATGCCTGCTCAAACAAGTGGCGTTCGACCCACAACGGGATCGCCTGTGGCTGGTGGGCGACCTGGTCAACCGCGGCCCGCAGTCGCTGGAAACCTTGCGCTTCCTCTACAGCATTCGCGAATCGCTGGTGTGCGTGCTCGGCAACCATGACCTGCACCTGCTGGCGGCCGGACGCAATATCGAGCGACTGAAAAAGGCCGATACCCTGCGCGAGATCATTGAAGCGCCCGATAGCGCCGAACTGCTGGAATGGCTGCGCCAGCAAAAGCTCATGCACTACGACGAACAGCGCAACCTTGCACTGGTCCATGCCGGCATTCCACCGCAGTGGTCGCTGCGCAAAGCCTTGAAGTGTGCCGCCGAGGTCGAGACCGCCTTGCGCGACGACAACCTGTTGCCGCCCTACCTCGATGGCATGTACGGCAACGATCCGGCGAAATGGGACAACGACCTCAAAGGCGTGACGCGCCTGCGGGTGATCACCAACTATTTCACGCGCATGCGCTTTTGCACCGCCGAAGGCAAACTCGACCTCAAGAGCAAGGAAGGCCTCGATACCGCACCGCCTGGCTACAAGCCCTGGTTCCAGCACAAGGAACGCAAGACCAAGGACCTGAAGATCATCTTCGGTCACTGGGCAGCGCTGGAAGGCAACGTCGAAGAGCCGGGTATTTCGGCACTCGATACAGGCTGTGTCTGGGGCGGCGCCCTGACCCTGATGAACGTCGACAGCTTTGAGCGCCTGTCCTGCAAATGCGACGAACACGGTCATGCCGTGCCGCCAGTCGCCTCATCCATTCCCCAAACATCGCCAGCCAGCGCCCCGCGCTAGACTGCCCATTCAGCCGAGCCACAGGAGCCCGCCATGAGCGAATTCAAACGTATCCCCCCGGAACAGGCCCAGGCCCTGCGCGAACAAGGCGCAGTGGTGGTCGACGTCCGCGACCCGGCCACTTTTGCCGCCCTGCACATCGCAGGCTCCAAGCACCTGGATAACCATTCCCTGCACGCTTTCATCCAGGGTGCCGACCTCGATGCACCGACCGTGGTGGTCTGCTATCACGGCAATTCCAGCCAGGGCGCAGCCGCCTACCTGATCAGCCAGGGCTTCTCCGACGTCTACAGCATGGATGGCGGATTTGAGTTGTGGCGTACGACGTATCCTGCGGAAACGGCGCAAGGCACCACTGAATAATTTTTTTGTAACGTTGCAGGCCCCGGCTCCCGCGGGCTGGCGCGGTGGCAGACGAACGGTCTGCCACAACTAATTACGTATCTCGCCTTTACCTCCCGAATTCCCAACTATCCTTAAGCCCAGGCCATCCAAAACAGGGGAGAGCCGGTACACCGGCGCACGGGTCATCGGGAGTAGCTTTCGGAGTAGTCAGCTCCGGGAGAGTTCTGGGGGGTAAACAGCAATCGCCTGTTCGGTTGCTGCCAGCATCGACTGAGTGATCCGGCGTCGGCTCCACGTATCGAGCGAGGTGACGTCATGAGTATCTTTAGCCACTTCCAACAACGCTTCGAGTCCACACGCCAGGAAGAACTCTCTCTGCAAGAGTATCTGGAACTGTGCAAAAAAGACCGTAGCGCCTACGTTTCCGCCGCCGAGCGTCTACTGCTGGCCATCGGTGAACCGGAACTGCTCGACACCTCGACCAACTCGAGACTGTCGCGCATCTTCTCCAACAAGGTCATCCGTCGCTATCCGGCCTTTGAAGACTTCCACGGGATGGAAGAATGCATCGACCAGATCGTGTCGTATTTCCGCCATGCCGCGCAGGGCCTGGAAGAGAAGAAACAGATCCTTTACCTGCTCGGCCCAGTCGGTGGCGGTAAATCGTCCCTGGCCGAGAAGCTCAAGCAACTGATGGAAAAAGTGCCCTTCTATGCCATCAAGGGCTCGCCGGTTTTCGAGTCGCCCCTGGGTCTGTTCAACTCCACTGAAGATGGAGCGATCCTGGAAGAAGACTTCGGCATTCCACGGCGCTACCTCAACACCATCATGTCGCCATGGGCGACCAAGCGCCTGGCCGAATTCGGCGGCGACATCAGCCAGTTCCGCGTGGTGAAACTCTACCCGTCGATCCTCAACCAGATCGCCGTGGCCAAGACCGAACCTGGCGACGAAAACAACCAGGACATCTCGGCGCTGGTGGGCAAGGTCGATATCCGCAAACTGGAGGAGTTCCCGCAGAATGACGCCGACGCCTACAGCTACTCGGGCGCCCTGTGCCGGGCCAACCAGGGCCTGATGGAATTCGTCGAAATGTTCAAGGCACCCATCAAGGTGCTGCACCCACTGCTGACCGCCACCCAGGAGGGCAACTACAACAGTACCGAAGGCCTCGGCGCGATTCCGTTCACCGGGATCCTGTTGGCCCACTCCAACGAATCGGAGTGGCATACCTTCCGCAATAACAAGAACAACGAAGCCTTCATCGACCGGATCTACATCGTCAAAGTGCCGTACTGCCTGCGGGTCAGTGACGAAGTCAAGATCTACGACAAGCTGCTGTTCAACAGTTCGCTGGCCAAGGCGCATTGCGCGCCGGATACCCTGAAGATGCTGGCCCAGTTCACCGTGCTCTCGCGCCTCAAGGAGCCGGAAAACTCCAACATCTACTCGAAGATGCGCGTGTACGACGGCGAGAACCTCAAGGATACCGATCCGAAAGCCAAATCGATCCAGGAATACCGCGACAATGCGGGCGTCGACGAAGGCATGAACGGTCTTTCGACCCGCTTCGCATTCAAGATCCTGTCTAAGGTGTTCAACTTCGATCCGCACGAAATCGCCGCCAACCCGGTACACCTGCTCTACGTGCTTGAACAACAGATCGAGCAGGAACAGTTCCAGGCCGAGACCCGCGAACGCTATCTGCGCTTCCTCAAGGAGTACCTGGCACCGCGCTACATCGAGTTCATCGGCAAGGAGATCCAGACCGCCTACCTCGAGTCTTACAGCGAGTACGGTCAGAACATCTTCGATCGTTATGTGCTGTACGCCGACTTCTGGATCCAGGACCAGGAGTACCGCGACCCGGAAACCGGCGAGATCCTCAACCGCGTAGCGTTGAACGAAGAACTGGAGAAAATCGAAAAACCGGCCGGCATCAGCAATCCGAAGGATTTCCGCAACGAAATCGTCAACTTCGTACTGCGCGCCCGGGCCAACAACAACGGCAAGAACCCGACCTGGCTCAGCTACGAAAAACTGCGGGTGGTCATCGAGAAGAAAATGTTCTCCAACACCGAGGACCTGCTGCCAGTCATCAGCTTCAATGCCAAGGCCAGCAAAGAGGACCAGCAGAAACACAACGACTTCGTCACACGGATGGTCGAGCGGGGCTACACCGACAAACAGGTACGACTGCTCTCCGAGTGGTACCTGCGGGTCAGAAAATCACAATAACCCGCTGCCGGTCAGACCGGTTGTCGTCAGCCAGAGACCTGTGTGCGCTTTTTCTGTTACACAGGCCTCTGGAAGGTGTTCGAAAGTCGGTAGCGAGTTCAGGCAGCATCCAAAGCGCTTGGGGGAGCGTTCAACATCCCTCGGCTCTCGGTTCGATGCTGTATCACCGCTCGCCCCTTTCAGGACAGCTTCTAAGGAGCAGTCATGAGCTATGTGATCGACCGACGTCTCAATGGCAAGAACAAGAGCACGGTGAACCGCCAGCGGTTTCTGCGGCGTTACCGTGATCACATCAAGAAGGCTGTCGAAGAGGCGGTCAGCCGGCGCTCCATTACCGATATGGAACACGGCGAACAAATCAGCATTCCCGGCCGCGACATCGACGAGCCGGTGCTTCATCACGGTCGCGGTGGCAAGCAGACGGTCGTGCACCCGGGCAACAAGGAATTCACCAGCGGCGAACATATCGCCCGCCCACCGGGAGGCGGTGGTGGCCGTGGCCCCGGCAAGGCCGGCAATTCCGGCGAAGGAATGGACGAATTCGTCTTCCAGATCACCCAGGAAGAGTTCCTCGAGTTCATGTTCGAGGACCTCGAACTACCCAATCTGGTCAAGCGTAACCTGACCGGCACCGACACCTTCAAGACCGTGCGCGCCGGGATCAGCAACGAGGGTAACCCGTCGCGGATCAACATCATTCGCACCCTGCGTTCGGCTCACGCCCGGCGTATCGCCCTGTCCGGCAGCAGCCGGGCAAAGCTGCGCGAAGCCAAGGAAGAACTTCTGCGACTCAAGCAGGAAGAACCGGACAACTTCGGCGATATTCAGAAAATCGAAGAAGAAATCGAAAAACTCAGTGCGCGCATTCATCGCATCCCGTTCCTCGACACGTTCGACCTCAAGTACAACCTGCTCATCAAGCAACCCAACCCCAGTTCCAAGGCCGTGATGTTCTGCCTGATGGACGTGTCCGGCTCGATGACCCAGGCGACCAAGGATATCGCCAAGCGCTTCTTTATCCTGCTGTACCTGTTTCTCAAGCGTAACTACGACAAGATTGACGTCGTGTTCATCCGCCACCACACCAGCGCCCGCGAAGTGGATGAAGAGGAGTTTTTCTACTCCCGTGAAACCGGCGGCACCATCGTCTCCAGCGCCTTGAAACTGATGCAGGAGATCATGGCCGAGCGTTATCCGAGCAACGAGTGGAACATCTACGCCGCCCAGGCCTCCGACGGTGACAACTGGAACGACGACTCCCCTATCTGTCGCGACATCCTGATCAACCAGATCATGCCTTTCGTGCAGTACTACACTTACGTTGAGATCACCCCGCGCGAACACCAGGCCCTGTGGTTCGAGTACGAGCGCATCGCCGAAGCCTTTTCCGACACATTTGCCCAGCAACAACTGGTCTCGGCCGGGGATATCTATCCGGTCTTCCGTGAACTCTTCCAGCGCAGGTTAGTGACATGACCGCCAAAGAGCAGAAACGCCAACCCATTTCCACCGGCTCCGAATGGACGTTCGAGCTGATTCAGGCCTACGACCGCGAAATCAGTCGTATTGCGGCCGGTTACGCACTCGATACGTATCCCAACCAGATCGAAGTGATCACCGCCGAACAGATGATGGACGCCTACGCCTCGGTCGGTATGCCGCTGGGTTATCACCACTGGTCCTACGGCAAGCACTTCCTCAGCACCGAAAAGTCCTACACCCGCGGCCAGATGGGGCTGGCCTACGAAATCGTGATCAACTCCGATCCATGCATCGCCTACCTGATGGAAGAAAACACAATCTGCATGCAGGCGCTGGTGGTGGCCCATGCCTGCTACGGGCACAACAGCTTTTTCAAAGGCAATTACCTGTTCCGCACCTGGACCGACGCCAGCTCGATCATCGATTACCTGGTGTTTGCCAAGCAGTACATCATGCAGTGCGAAGAACGCCACGGCATCGACGCGGTCGAGGACCTGCTCGACTCCTGCCATGCCCTGATGAACTATGGTGTCGACCGCTACAAACGCCCTTATCCGATCTCCGCGGAGGAAGAACGTCGCCGGCAAAAGGACCGGGAAGAACATCTACAGAAACAGATCAACGATCTGTGGCGCACCATTCCCAAGGGCGCGGACAAGTACAGCGACAAGGACAACGCGCGCTTCCCCGCCGAACCTCAGGAAAATATCCTGTACTTCATCGAAAAACACGCACCACTGCTGGAGCCATGGCAGCGGGAAATCGTGCGCATCGTGCGCAAGATCGCCCAGTATTTTTATCCACAGCGTCAGACCCAGGTGATGAACGAGGGCTGGGCCACGTTCTGGCACTACACCCTGATGAACGACCTCTACGACGAGGGCCTGGTCACCGACGGCTTCATGATGGAGTTCCTGACGTCCCACACCAGCGTGGTGTTCCAGCCTGGTTTCGACAGCCCTTACTACAGCGGCATCAACCCCTACGCCCTGGGGTTTGCCATGTACCGCGACATCCGTCGCATGTGCGAAGAACCTACGGAAGAAGATTACCGCTGGTTCCCGGACATCGCCGGTACCGACTGGCTGGCAGCCATCAAATTCGCCATGAGCAGCTTCAAGGACGAGAGCTTCATCCTGCAGTACCTGTCGCCCAAGGTGATCCGCGACCTGAAGCTGTTCAGCATTCTCGATGACGACCAGAAGGACGACCTGCTGGTGCCCGCCATTCACGACGAAGGAGGCTACCGCATCATCCGTGAAACCCTCGCGGCACAGTACAACCTGGGTAATCGCGAGCCCAACGTGCAGATCTACAGCATCGACCGGCGTGGCGACCGATCCCTGACCCTGCGTCACCAGCAGCACGACCGCAAACCACTCGGGGACTCGACTGAAGAAGTACTCAAACACCTGCACCGCCTCTGGGGCTTCGATATTCACCTGGAAACCCTGCAAGGCGATCAGGTCATGAAAACCCACCATGTGCCGCCCAGAAGCGAGCACAGCGAAGGTGATTACGGCCGCCTGGACCTGGCCGTCATCCATCTTTGATCCGGTTTGCGCCTCCGAAAGCTCGATGCAACGGTTATCCTGTCGAGCTAACGGAGGTTTTTTATGCGTATTTATAAAGTCGGCGGCGCGGTACGCGATCGCCTGCTGGGCAAACCGGTAACCGATATCGACTGGGTCGTGGTCGGCGCCACCACCGAAGAAATGCTCGCCAAGGGCTTTCGCCCGGTGGGTGCGGACTTCCCGGTGTTTCTTCACCCAAAAAGCGGTGAGGAATACGCCCTGGCCCGCACCGAGCGCAAAAGCGGGCGCGGTTACGGCGGGTTCACTTTTCACGCAAGCCCTGAAGTCACCCTCGAAGAAGACTTGATCCGTCGCGACCTGACCATCAATGCCATGGCCGAAGACGACCAGCAGAACCTGACCGACCCGTACCACGGCCAGCGCGATCTCGAAGCGCGCCTGCTTCGCCATGTTTCCCCGGCATTTGCCGAAGATCCGCTCCGGGTCCTGCGTGTTGCCCGCTTCGCGGCACGCTACGCGACGCTGGGTTTTACCGTTGCCCCGGAAACCCTGGCACTGATGCGCCAACTCAGCGAGTCAGGCGAACTTGAAGCACTGACCCCGGAACGCAGCTGGAAGGAAATTTCCCGCGCCCTGATGGAAGATCAGCCACAGGTGTTTGTGGAGGTTTTGCGCGCATGCGGCGCACTCCAGGTCCTGATGCCCGAGGTCGACGCGCTGTTTGGCGTACCGCAACCACCCGCCCATCACCCGGAAATCGATACAGGCATACATACCCTGAGCGTGTTGCAGCAAGCGGCGCGGCACAAACAGCCGTTGACCGTGCGCTGGGCCTGCCTGCTGCACGACCTGGGCAAGGGCCTGACGCCCGAGGAAGAATGGCCGCGACACATTGCCCACGAGTTCAAAGGCCTGAAGCTGATCAAAGCGATCAATGAACGCTTCAAGGTACCGAGGGACTGCCAGGAACTGGCACTGCTGGTGGGCGAGTATCACACCCATGGGCATCGCGCCCTTGAGCTGAAGCCATCAACGTTGCTGGAGGTGCTGCAAAGCTTCGACATTTACCGCCGGCCACAGCGGTTCGAGGAGTTCATCGCGGCATGTGAGATGGATGCGCGTGGGCGCGAAGGGCTGGAAGAAAGAAGTTATCCACAGGCGGATTATTTGCGCGGCGCGGCAACCGCGGCTCGTAGCGTGGCGGTTCAGCCGCTGCTGGAGAAAGGCTTCAAGGGGCCGGAACTGGGGGAGGCGATCAAGCGTGAGCGACTCAAGGCGCTGAAGGCCTACAAAGAAAAAGCCTGAACAGGATAAAAGATCGCAGCCTTCGGCAGCTCCTACAGGACGCATCAATCCTTGTAGGAGCTGCCGAAGGCTGCGATCTTTTTGCTTTACAGTAAATCAGAGGGTGTCAGCTGCCCACCACGCCATTCGAAAGCCACTGGCGCCAACACCTGATCAATCTGCGCTTCAGCCCACAAGGTCGCAAAGCCCTTGCCTGCGCCCGGGTGCACGCGATCCGGTGCTATCAACGACAACGGCCACAGAACGAACGCATTCTTCAGAATTTCTGCCCGCGGCAAGATCAGGCCGTCGAAGTTGCCCACCAGGTCACCGAACAACAACACGTCGATATCCAGTGGCAAACCTCGGCGATCCGGTGCGTAACGACCGTTATCCGCCTCGATGAATTTCAATCGTCGATCAAGTTCAATAAGCGGCAGATCGGTATACGCCGACACCACGAAATTGAAGAATGGCCCACTCTTGATGCCCACCGGCTGACTTTCGAACACCGCCGAACAGCGGATATCGACAAGAAACGCCGCCAAAGCATCGAGCCCCGCCCGCAAATGGGCTTCACGCTCGATATTGCTACCGAGCCCGAGGTACACCTGTGTCAGCGACATCCGCGCTCGATCTCCACGCCCACACCGCCGATGGCAGCCGGGACAGCGCCGGGCTTGGTCAGCTTCAGGCGCATCCAGGTGATCTTGAATTCGCTCATCAGTACTTCAACCAGCCGCTCGGCAAAGGTTTCCACCAGCTGGAATTGCGCCTGCTCGGCAAACGCCTGGATACGCGAGGAAACACTGGCGTAGTCGAGCGCCAGGGTCAGGTCATCACCGGCTGCGGCCGGGCGATTATCCCAGGCGAAGCTCAGATCAAGACGCAAGCACTGTCGGATGCCTCGTTCCCAGTCGTAGGCACCAATCACCGTGTCGACTTCCAGGCCCTCGATAAACACTCTGTCCAAGCACTTCTCTCCGCTACACGACAAGGGCGCAATGCGCCGTTAGAATCAGGGCTTCCTCGCCCGGAATAGTTAGCATGTTTTGGTTATTGGCGATCCTCGCCTACCTGCTCGGCTCTCTGTCCTTTGCCATTTTGCTCAGCCGCCTGACCGGTAACCCCGATCCGCGAATGAGTGGCTCGGGTAATGCCGGCGCCACCAACATGTTGCGCCTGGCCGGCAAGAAACTCGCCATCCTGACCCTGCTCGGCGACCTTTGCAAAGGCCTGCTGCCCGTGCTGATCGCCGGTATCGCGGGCCTTTCACTACAGGATCAGGCCTGGATCGGCGTCTATGCCGTGATCGGCCATCTGTTTCCGTTGTACTTCCGCTTTCGTGGCGGCAAGGGTGTCGCCACCGCAGCCGGCATGTTGCTGGGACTATACCCGCCCGCAGCCTTTCTGGCGGTCTGCGCCTGGCTCTTGACGTTCTACCTGACCCGCACCAGCTCCCTGGCCGCCCTCATCGCCACACCACTGACCCTGCCGCTGCTGGCCTGGCAGGAACCGGCCGCCCTGTTGCCCATGAGCGTACTCACAGGCCTGATCGTCTGGCGCCATCGCGGCAATCTACGTGACCTGTTTGCCGGGCGCGAACGGCACTTCTAGCGGCCGGACATAAGCACCGTTCATCACAATGCGGTCAACTGCTCCATCGGCCAGCGTGCCTGCACGCTGATAGCCAGGCTTTCCTGCTGACCGGCCTGCAAGCGCTGGCAACCGGCGAACGCAATCATTGCGCCATTATCGGTGCAGAACTCAGGGCGTGCATAAAACACATCGCCTTTCATGTCGCCGAGCATTTTTTCCAGGGAAGTGCGCAACGCCTTGTTGGCACTGACGCCCCCTGCTATCACCAGACGCTTCATTCCTGCCTGCTTGAGGGCACGCTTGCACTTGATGGTCAAAGTCTCCACCACGGCCTGCTGGAACGCCAGCGAGATGTCGCAACGGGCTTGCTCGCTGTCGTCCCCGGCGCTGACGCACTGCTGCCAGGTATTCAAGGCGAAGGTTTTCAAGCCGCTGAAACTGAAATCCAGGCCCGGGCGGTCGCACATAGGCCGCGGGAACACGAAACGTCCTGCAACGCCCTGCCCTGCAAGGCGAGCGATCTCCGGCCCGCCCGGATAATTGAGGCCCATCATCTTGGCTGTCTTGTCGAAAGCTTCGCCGGCGGCGTCATCCAGGGTCTCGCCCAGGAGCGTGTACTGACCGATTCCGTCGACCTGAACCAGTTGCGTATGACCACCCGACACCAACAAAGCGACGAACGGAAATTCCGGCGGTTGCGACTCCAGCATCGGCGCCAGCAAATGGCCTTCCATGTGATGCACCCCGAGGGCCGGGATGCCCCAGGCAAAGGCCAGCGCCTGGGCGCAGGAAGCCCCTACCAGCAGGGCACCGACCAGGCCAGGACCCGCGGTGTAGGCGATCGCATCGATCTCGGTCGGCACGCAGCCGGCCTCGGCCAACACCTGACGAATCAAGGGCAGCATGCGTTTGACGTGATCGCGCGAAGCCAGCTCCGGCACCACGCCACCATAAGCGCGGTGCAGGTCGATCTGACTGAACAGCGCGTCGGCCAGCAGGCCGCGCTCACTGTCATATAATGCGACACCGGTTTCGTCGCAGGAGGTTTCTAATCCCAGTACTAGCATGGGTTTGCGCCTTGTTTAGGCTGAATTCGAAGGCGCGCATAATAGTCGTCGCGTGATGCCCCGACCAGCGGTTTTCGATCAGAGGCTTTGCATTCCGAGCGATGAGGGGTTAACATCCGCAACCCTTAAAAACCGACGTCTTCAAGTGCTCTTTTGCCGCGAGGATGTTGACCCCGGTAATGAATGAAGGTAGCTCTGGATGCCAGCCGTCAAAGTAAAAGAGAACGAACCCTTCGACGTAGCTCTGCGTCGTTTCAAGCGCTCCTGCGAAAAAGCCGGTGTACTGGCTGAAGTTCGTAGCCGCGAATTTTACGAGAAGCCAACTTCTGAGCGTAAGCGCAAAGCAGCAGCCGCTGTTAAGCGTCACGCCAAGAAAGTTCAGCGCGAACAGCGCCGCGCCGTTCGTCTGTACTAATACACAGACGATCGTAGCAAGCTTCTGCCAAGCCCGGCCCTCAGCCGGGCTTATGGCATTTGCGTAAAACGCTTGATGCTTCACTGTCAAAGCCGCAGACGCGACCGAGACAAATCTGCTTCACCGCGTCAGACCTGGCTCTTTTGCCAGCGGTGCACGTCTTTTCTGACGAGCCTTTCAAGGCTACTGACGAGCACACCCACTGATTCCTCTCACGACGATCAGCCCAAGGCACCTGCTTGCGTGCCAGATGATGAGCTATCCGGGGCCTATGATTGGCCGTAGCGGATTCAGCGCAACACATTCAAACAGTCGAATACTGATTGGCATTAACGTCAGTGGATTTTCGGCAGATACACTTCCCGACAACGAATACGCAGACGACACTGATCGAGCCGCACACTTTGCGCGCCTCAAACAATGGCCGCCGTTCGGTCGCCGTACGTTACGGGATCCTTTCAGCGCAGATGACGAGAACGCCATGGCCGGGCTAATCCCCCAGAGCTTCATTGACGACCTTCTGAACCGCACCGACATCGTCGATGTGGTCAGCTCGCGCCTGCAATTGAAAAAGGCCGGCAAAAACCACACCGCCTGCTGCCCGTTCCACAAGGAAAAGACTCCGTCGTTCAGCGTCAGCCCCGACAAGCAGTTCTATTACTGCTTCGGCTGCGGCGCTGGCGGCAACGCCCTCGGCTTCATCATGGACCACGACAACCTGGATTTCGTCCAGGCCGTCGAAGAACTGGCCAAAGCCGCCGGCATGGAAATCCCCCGCGAAGAAAGCGGCCGACCGCACAAACCGCGACAGCCGACCGATTCGCCGCTGTATCCGCTACTGAGTGCAGCTGCCGATTTTTATCGCCAGGCCCTGAAAAGCCACCCATCGCGTAAAGCCGCCGTGGAATACCTGAAAGGTCGCGGGCTGACCGGCGAAATCGCCCGGGACTTCGGCCTGGGCTTTGCTCCGCCCGGCTGGGACAACCTGTTCAAGCACTTGAGCAGCGATACCCTGCAACAAAAAGCCATGATCGATGCCGGCCTGTTGATCGAAAACGCCGAAAGCGGCAAACGCTACGACCGCTTCCGCGACCGCGTGATGTTTCCGATCCGCGACAGTCGTGGGCGCGTCATCGCCTTCGGCGGCCGGGTATTGGGCGACGACAAGCCGAAGTACCTGAACTCCCCGGAAACCCCGGTTTTCCATAAAGGCCAGGAACTCTACGGCCTGTACGAAGCGCGCAAGACCAACCGCAACCTCGACGAGATCATCGTCGTCGAGGGCTACATGGACGTCATTGCCCTGGCCCAGCAAGGCCTGCGCAATGCCGTCGCAACCCTGGGCACAGCCACCAGCGAGGAACACCTCAAGCGGTTGTTTCGCGTCGTACCCAACGTGCTGTTCTGCTTCGACGGCGACCAGGCCGGCCGCAATGCAGCATGGCGGGCGCTGGAGGCGACACTTTCGAGCCTGCAGGACGGTCGTCGCGCACGCTTTCTGTTCCTGCCCGAAGGCGAGGACCCGGACACCCTGGTCCGCTCCGAAGGCACCGATGCCTTCCGCGCGCGCATCAACCAGCACGCGCAGCCACTGGCCGATTACTTCTTCCAGCAACTGACGGAGGAAGCCGACCCGCGCTCGCTTGAGGGCAAGGCTCACATGGCCACCCTCGCCGCGCCGTTGATCGACAAAGTCCCGGGCGCCAACCTGCGCATATTGATGCGTCAACGCCTGAGCGAAATCACCGGCCTGAGCGGTGAAGCGGTGAGCCAGTTGGCACAAAGCGCCCCGCAAGAAGCACCGCCCGCCTACGACCCGGGCATCGATTACGACGCGATGCCCGATTACAGCGACTATCATCAGCCGCAGGCACAGGAAATGTATGTGCCGCAGCAGGAATGGACGCCGAAGAAACCCGGTGCAGGAGGCAAGAAATGGGACAAGAAACCGTGGGACAAGAATGGCAAACGGGGCGGTGATCGTGATCAACCCCGCGCGCCACGGGTGCCCGCCGCCGTAGAACCGCCGACTCTCGCCGCCTTGCGCACGTTGCTGCATCACCCGCAACTGGCCGAAAAAGTCGAGGATGCCGGGCACTTCGCCGCCGAGGATCACACCAACACGCAATTGCTGGTGGCGCTGCTCGAAGCTGTGCAGAAGAATCCCAAGCTAAACTCAATTCAATTGATTGCGCGTTGGCACGGCACAGAACAAGGCCGCTTGCTCAAAGCCCTGGCGGAAAAGGAATGGCTGATTGATGGAGATAACCTTGAACAACAGTTTTTCGACACCATTACTAGCTTGTCAGCCCGCCAACGCGAGCGAAACCTGGAACAACTTCTGCGAAAAGCGCGTCAAAGCGAATTGACCAGCGAAGAGAAAAATCAACTGCGCGACCTCTTGAGTCGCAATGTTTCCGCATCAAACCCGACCTCAACTGGCGCGTGAGGTCATAGCTCAGGTATAATCCTCGGCTTGTTTTTTGCCCGCCAAGACCTTCAGTGGATAGGGTGTTATGTCCGGAAAAGCGCAACAGCAGTCTCGTATCAAAGAGTTGATCACACTTGGTCGTGAGCAGGGCTACCTGACTTACGCGGAGGTCAACGACCACCTGCCGGAGGATATTTCAGATCCGGAACAGGTGGAAGACATCATCCGCATGATCAATGACATGGGGATCAACGTATTCGAGGTTGCGCCAGATAAGGATTCCCTTATGCTGGCCGACGCCGATACCGACGAAGCCGCAGCCGAAGAGGCCGCTGCAGCGTTGGCTGCGGTCGAGACCGACATTGGTCGCACTACCGACCCGGTGCGCATGTACATGCGCGAAATGGGTACGGTGGAGCTCCTCACGCGTGAAGGCGAAATCGAAATCGCCAAGCGTATTGAAGAGGGCATCCGTGAGGTGATGAGCGCAATCGCGCACTTCCCCGGCACGGTTGATCATATTCTCTCCGAGTACACCCGCGTCACCACCGAAGGTGGCCGCCTGTCCGACGTCCTGAGCGGTTATATCGACCCGGACGACGGCATCGCACCGCCTGCGGCAGAAGTGCCGCCGCCGATCGACGCGAAAGCCGTTAAAGCGGATGACGACGCCGAGGACGATGACGCCGAAGCCTCCGATGACGAGGAAGAAGCCGAAAGCGGTCCGGATCCGGTCATCGCTGCACAGCGCTTCGGTGCTGTGGCCGATCAGATGGAAATCACCCGCAAGGCGCTGAAAAAGCACGGCCGCAACAACAAGGCAACGATTGCCGAGCTGTTGGCCCTGGCCGAGCTGTTCATGCCGATCAAACTGGTTCCGAAGCAATTCGAAGGCCTGGTCGAGCGTGTTCGCAGTGCCCTGGATCGCCTGCGTCAGCAAGAGCGCGCAATCATGCAGCTCTGCGTTCGTGATGCACGCATGCCGCGTGCCGACTTCCTGCGCCAGTTCCCGGGCAACGAAGTCGACGAAAGCTGGAGTGACGCCCTGGCCAAAGGCAAAGGCAAATACGCTGAAGCCATTGGTCGTCTGCAGCCGGACATCATCCGTTGCCAGCAGAAGCTGACCGCGCTGGAAACCGAAACCGGCTTGACCATCGCTGAAATCAAGGACATCAACCGTCGCATGTCGATCGGTGAGGCCAAGGCCCGCCGCGCGAAGAAAGAGATGGTTGAAGCCAACTTGCGTCTGGTGATCTCGATCGCCAAGAAGTACACCAACCGTGGTCTGCAATTCCTCGATCTGATCCAGGAAGGCAACATCGGCTTGATGAAAGCGGTGGACAAGTTCGAATACCGTCGCGGCTACAAGTTCTCGACTTATGCCACCTGGTGGATCCGTCAGGCGATCACTCGCTCGATCGCCGACCAGGCCCGCACCATCCGTATTCCGGTGCACATGATCGAGACGATCAACAAGCTCAACCGCATTTCCCGCCAGATGCTGCAGGAAATGGGTCGCGAACCGACCCCGGAAGAGCTGGGCGAACGCATGGAAATGCCTGAGGACAAGATCCGCAAGGTATTGAAGATCGCTAAAGAGCCGATCTCCATGGAAACCCCGATCGGTGATGACGAAGACTCCCATCTGGGTGACTTCATCGAAGACTCGACCATGCAGTCGCCAATCGATGTTGCAACCGTTGAGAGCCTTAAAGAAGCGACTCGCGAAGTGCTGTCCGGCCTCACTGCCCGTGAAGCCAAGGTACTGCGCATGCGCTTCGGTATCGACATGAATACCGACCACACCCTCGAAGAGGTTGGTAAGCAGTTCGACGTGACCCGTGAGCGGATTCGTCAGATCGAAGCCAAGGCGCTGCGCAAGCTGCGCCACCCGACGAGAAGCGAGCATCTGCGCTCCTTCCTCGACGAGTGATCACAAAACCCCCGGCCCAGGCCGGGGGTTTTGCTTTGTACAGATTAAATCCCCCCGCCTCCCCCCACCGCCCTGTAGCCGTCTACACTCGAAACATTCCCCCGAGCCATAACGAGACCGTTATGCCCAGACTGCCGACCGTGCTTTTTTTGCTGTCGCTGATGACCTGGACCGCAACGGCTGGCGCGCTGACTCTCACTGACGAAGAACGTAGCTGGCTGGCGGCTCACCCGGAATTGCGCCTGGGTGTCGATGCGTCGTGGCCGCCTTTCGAGTTTCGTGACGATGAGGGCCGCTACCAGGGCCTTGCCGCCGATTACATCGAGGTCATCCGCAAAAGGCTGGCAACCCGACTCACGCCCATCGAGCCGGTGAGCTGGACCGCCGTCCTGGAGCAGGCCAAGAAGGGCAAGCTAGACCTGCTGCCGGGCATCATGTCGACCCCGGAACGCCAGCAATACCTGTCGTTCACCCGCCCCTACCTGGACTTTCCGATTGTCATCCTGGCCCATGTCGGGGGCCCCCAACCACACAACCTGAAAGACCTGTACGGCCTGAAAATCGCCGTAGTGGAAAACTACGCCCCTCACGAACTGCTGCGCACCCACCATCCCGACTTGAATCTGGTAGCGATGCCCAACGTCAGTTCGGCGCTACAGGCACTGGCCACCGACGAAGTGGACGCCGTGGTAGGCGATCTGGCTTCCAGCGTCTGGAGCCTGCGCCAACTCAAGCTCGACGGGTTGTATGTCAGCGGTGAAACGCCCTATCGCTATCAACTGGCCATGGGTGTACCCCGCAACAACAAGATGCTGGTTGGCATTCTCGACAAAGTCCTGGCGGACATGAGCCCCGCTGAAATCAGCGCCATTCAGGAGCATTGGGTCGGCAACGTCCTCGATCATCGAACGTTCTGGAGCGACCTGCTGGTGTATGGCCTGCCCGGACTGCTGCTGCTGACTGTCGTACTGGCGGTGGTCATCCGCATCAACCGCCGTTTGAGCTCGGAAATCGCCCGCCGGGTCGACCTTGAACAGGAACTGCGCAGCAGCGAATACCACTACCGCGGCTTGGTGGAGAGCCTGTCGGCCATCGCTTGGGAAGCAAAAGTCACCGACTTCACCTACAGCTATGTATCGCCCCACGCCGAAGACCTTCTCGGATATCCCCTGTCCCATTGGCTGATCCCGGGCTTCTGGCGCAACATCATTCACCCCGCCGACCTGACCCGCGCCCAGACCTTCTGCGACCACGAAGTGCTGGCCGGGCGCGACCATCGCCTCGATTACCGGGTAATCACCGCCGACGGGCGCTGCCTGTGGGTGCGCGACATCGTCAGCCTGATCGAGCACGGGCATGAACCGGTGATGCGTGGGCTGATGATCGACATCACCGACGCCAAGCGCACCGAAGAAGCACTGCGCCTGTCGGAACAGAAATTCGCCTCTGTGTTCCAGCAATGCCCGGACATTCTGGTGATCGCGCGCCTGAGTGACGGTTGTCTGCTGGAGGTCAACGAAGCGTTCGAGGAGCAAATTGGCCTCAAGGCCGAGGACGTCATTGGCCAGACCGCCACCAACCTGAACATCTGGGGGATTCCCGGTGTCGGGCCGGGCCTTCTGCAACGCTTGCAGGCCGGCAGCATCCGCAACCTGGAAATGCCCTTCCGTCGCAGCAACGGCCAGGTGTTTACCGGCCTGATCTCCGCCGAACCGTTCGACCTCGACATGACACCGGCGCTGGTGGTCGTGGTGCGGGACATCACCCAGCTCAAGGAAACCCAGCAACAGCTGCAAACGTCCGAAGAAAAGTTCGCCAAGGCCTTCCACGCCTCCCCCGACGGCTTGCTGCTGTCGCGGCAAAGCGATGGCTTGCTGTTGGAGGTCAACGACGGTTTCAGCCGCATCACCGGCTTCAACAGCGCCATGTCGGTGGATCGTTCGGCGCTGGACCTGGGGATCTGGGTCAACCTCAATGAACGCAAGCAAATGCTCGACCTGCTGCACCGCGACGGTTTTGTCCGTGATTTCAGCTGCCATATCCGCCGCAGCGACGGGCAGATCCGCCTTTGCGAAGTGTCCAGCCGTCCGCTGCCGATTGGCGATGAAAACTGCATGCTGACCATCGCCCGGGACATCACCGAGCGGCACCTGATGCAGGAAAAACTGCAACAGGCCGCCACCGTGTTCGAAAGCACCGCCGAAGGCGTATTGATCACCGACACCCAACAGCACATCAGCGCGGTCAACCGTGCGTTCACCGAAATCACCGGTTACAGCGAAAGCGAAGCCCTGGGCCACACGCCACGCCTGCTCGCCTCGGGCCTGCATGACAGCGCGTTCTACGCGGCCATGTGGCACCAACTGACCGCCGAAGGCCATTGGCAAGGTGAAATTTCCAACCGACGCAAGAATGGCGAGCTGTACCCCAGCTGGCTGACCATCAGTGCCGTGCGCAACCGGGAGAAGTTCATCACCCACTTTGTCGCGGTGTTCGCCGACATTTCCAGCCTCAAGCATGCCCAGGCCAAACTCGACTACCAGGCGCACCACGACCCGCTGACCGGCTTGCCGAACCGCACACTGTTCGAAAGCCGCCTGCTGACCGCGCTCAACAGCCAGCAGGAAAACGGTGGCCAGGGCGCGGTACTGTTCCTCGACCTCGACCGCTTCAAGCACATCAACGACAGCCTCGGCCACCCGGTCGGCGACCTGCTGCTCAAGGGCATCGCCGTGCGCCTTAAGGAGCAACTGCGTGATATCGACACTGTGGCGCGCCTGGGAGGTGACGAGTTCATTATCCTGCTGCCGGGCCTGCAACAATCCAGCGACGCCGACCACATCGCCAATAAACTGCTCAACTGTTTCGCCGCGCCATTCCAGGCCGGCGAACACGAGTTTTTCATCAGCGCCAGCATCGGCACCAGCCTCTATCCGAAAGATGGCTGCGACGTTGCCACACTGATCAAGAACGCCGACGCCGCGATGTACCGCTCCAAGGCCAAGGGCCGCAACCGCGTCGAAAGCTACACCCGCGACCTCACCGCCCAGGCCAGCGAACGCGTGGCGCTGGAACACGAACTGCGCCGCGCCATCGAGCGCAACGAATTGCACCTGTGCTACCAACCGAAAATCAGCCTCGAAGACTACAGCCTGGTCGGCGCCGAAGCCCTGATCCGCTGGCACCATCCGACCTTTGGCGACGTACCGCGGGAACACTTCATCCCGCTGGCCGAAGAAAACGGCATGATCCTGCAAATCGGCGACTGGGTGCTGGAAACCGCCTGCCGGCAGATGGCCGAATGGCACAGGCTGTACGAAAGCCCCGGTCCGCTGTCGGTCAACCTGGCCGGCGCCCAACTGCGCCAACCCAACCTGGTGGGCCGCATCGAACAGTTGCTCAAGGACAACGGCCTCAACCCCGGTTTCCTGCAACTGGAAATCACCGAAAACTTCATCATGAGCCAGGCCGAGGAAGCGCTGGCGGTGCTGCATCAACTCAAACAACTGGGCGTGCAACTGGCCATCGACGACTTCGGCACCGGCTACTCGTCCTTGAGCTACCTCAAGCGCCTGCCGCTGGACATCCTCAAGATCGACCAGTCCTTCGTCCGCGGCCTGCCGGACGATCCCCACGATGCCGCCATCGTACGCGCCATCATCGCCCTCGGCCGCAGCATGCAATTCACCGTGATTGCCGAAGGGGTCGAGACCCGGGCGCAACAGCAATTCCTCGCCGCCGAGGGCTGTGAACAAATCCAGGGCTACATCGTCAGCCTGCCCCTGCCCCCCGACGAATTCGCCGCGACGTTTCTTCGTACAACAGTAAAGGCTTTTTCGGATAGCACAGTCGCAAAACCGTCGCTATAATCCGCGACCTACTGAGGGCCTATAGCTCAGTTGGTTAGAGCAGAGGACTCATAATCCTTTGGTCCACGGTTCAAGTCCGTGTGGGCCCACCAAACAAGAAAGCCGCGTTTTTACGCGGCTTTTTCGTGTCTGCTGCAAAAGCGCCGCCGATCCTAGATCTGCCAAGCCATGGTCAAACCTGCTTCATCTTGGGTAAGCTCGACGCATCATTGCGCCAGCAAGCTCAGCGACGCGCAATCAAGGGATGAGCACGCACAGGATTGACCATGGCCGCGACCAGCAATTTCTCCTTTCTCCAGGAACACGACCCCGTTTTCCTGCAGCTGGCGACCACGGCCGAACAGATCTTTGCCAGCGATCCCAACACTACCCTGATCAAGCTGCGGCAACTGGGCGAGGCTTTGGCTCAAGACCTGGCCAGCCGTGCCGGTATCGAATTCGATGCCATGACCAAGCAGACCGACTTACTCTACAAATTAAGCCGGGATATCCAGCTCGATCAAAAAATCCGCAGCCTGTTCCACACGTTGCGTACCGAAGGCAACAAAGCCACTCACCAATTTCGTACTCAGCATCGTGAAGCATTGGACGGGCTGAGAGTCGCCCGTGCCCTGGCCATTTGGTACCACCAATCGTTCGGCAAGCAAGGTGATAAGTTCAGCCCCGGCCCCTTTGTAAATCCGGAAGACCCCAGCACTCCGCTGCGCGACCTGCAAAACCAGATCGAGCAGCTGAAAGCTCAGTTGAGTGAGTCGAGCGAGCAACTAGAAAGCAACCAGCAGTTGGCTGAGCTGATAAAGCGTGAAGCTGAAGAATACGCCGTTCTCGCTGAGCAAATGGGCGCTGAATCAAGCCTCCACAAGCAGCAAGCCAAACAGCATGAAGCCGAACTGGAAAGGTTGCGTAGTGAGCACGAGCAAAGCATCAAAGCCCTGCAAATTCAGCTGCTGACCCAGCCGCAGGCCTCGTCACAGGTCATGCACCGAACAATGCGGGCCACTCAACAATTTGACCTGAGCGAAGACCTCACCCGGATCCTCATCGACCAGCAGTTGATCGATGCTGGCTGGGAAGCGGACTCCCTCGATCTGACATACAAAAAAGGCGCTCGCCCCGAAAAGGGCAAGAACAAAGCCATCGCCGAATGGCCCACCCGCATTCCAAACGCCGATGCCGACTATGTCCTGTTTGCAGGCCTGATGCCGGTAGCCATCGTTGAAGCCAAGCGCAAACGCAAAAATGTTGCAGACCGCATTCCCCAGGCCGAGCGTTATTCCCGCGAATTCCAGTTCGCCCCGGAGCAGTTAAAACCATGGCTGGAGGCCGGTCACCCCGCTGCCTGGAACGATGGTGAAGGCAAGAGCTTCCAGGTGCCCTTCGCCTTTGCTTGCAATGGTCGCCCCTACATCAAGCAACTCGCCGAACAATCCGGGACCTGGTTCCGAGACCTGCGCAGCCCGTCCAACACCGCCCGACCGCTGCAAGACTTCCATAAACCTGAAGACTTGCGGGACCTACTCAAGCGCAGCCGTGCCGAGGCCGAAACCAAGCTCAAGGAAGAAGGCTTCGCCTATCTGAAGTTGCGCGACTATCAGGAAAAAGCGATTCACGCCGTAGAGCAAGCCTTGGCCAACAACCAGCGCGACTGCTTGCTGGCGATGGCCACCGGTACAGGGAAAACCCGCACCATCATTGGCCTGATGTACCGATTCCTGAAAACCGAACGCTTCAAGCGCATTCTGTTTCTGGTCGATCGCAGTGCCCTTGGGCAACAAGCCATCGACTCGTTCAACGACACCACCCTCGAGCAAAACCATACGCTCGCGCAGATCTACGACATCAAAGAGCTGGGCGACATGGCCGCCGAGGCGGAAACCCGCATCCAGGTGGCCACCGTTCAGGCCATGGTCAGCCGCATTTTCCGCTCTGACACGCCGCCGTCGGTCGGCGAATTCGACTGCATCATCGTCGACGAAGCCCACCGTGGTTACACCCTCGATCAGGAAATGAGCGAGGGCGAACTGGCCGTCCGCGATCACAATCAGTACCTCTCGCAGTACCGTCGCGTACTGGATTATTTCGACGCGTGCAAAGTCGGCCTGACTGCCACCCCGGCCAAACACACCAGCGAAATTTTCGGCAAGCCGGTGTTCACCTACAGCTACCGCGAAGCCGTGGCGGATGACTGGCTGATCGACCACGAACCGCCGATCCGCTACGAAACGCAACTGAGTAAACACGGCATCCACTTTGAGAAGGGACAATCGGTCAGCGTCATCGATACGCAGACCGGCGAAGTCGATGTCGCCGAGCTGGAGGACGAACTCAACTTCAACATCGAGTCGTTCAACCGCCGCGTGATCACACCGGCTTTCGACAAAGTGATCTGCGACGCCCTGGCCAATGAGCTGGACCCGTTCGGCGAAGAAAAAACCATGGTGTTTTGCGTCAGTCAGGCCCATGCCGAGCGAGTGAAAAACCTGCTCAATGAGGCCTTCAAAGACGCCTACGGTGAGCAATACAACCAGGCAACGGTGCAAATCATCACCGGTCAGAGCGACAAGGTAGAACAACTGATCCGCAAGTACAAAAACGAACCGCACCCCAGCATCGCCATCACCGTCGATCTGCTGACCACCGGCATCGACGTGCCAACAATCTGCAATCTGGTGTTCATGCGCCGGGTGCGCTCACGCATTCTCTATGAGCAGATGAAAGGCCGCGCAACCCGCCGCTGCGACGAGATCGGCAAAACGGTTTTCCGCATCTACGACCCTGTCGACCTCTACGCCAGCCTGGAAGCTGTCGACACCATGAAGCCGTTGGTGAAGAACCCCAATGTCTCCCTGGAGCAACTGGTCAGCGAACTCACCAGTGATGCCAGTCACGACGCTCCCGGTAACCAGGAAGACAGCAGCCACGCCCATGATGTGCTCGACATACTCAGCCAGCGCATCATGCGCATTCTGCGCAAGGCCGACCACAAAGCTGAAACCAAGCCCACGCTGAAGAAAAAGCTCGAGGAACTGGAGGACATCTGGGGCGTGGAGCCTGCCAAGCTGCACAAACACCTGCATGAACTGGGACCCAGGCAGGCCGCCGAGTTCATTCGCGAACATAGTCAGTTGCTGACCCAATTGAATGCCGTCAGCACCCTGCTGGGTTCGGAAAACTACCCGATCATTTCCACCCACAGCGACGAACTGCTCGTGCGTGAGCAAAGCTACGGCGCCTATCAGAAACCTCAGGATTACCTCGAAAGCTTCCACGACTTCGTCCACAGCCAGCTCAACCAATCCGCTGCGTTGGGCGTGGTAGTCAATCGCCCCAAAGACCTCACCCGCGAACAACTGCGCACTGTGCGCTTGCTGCTGGATCAACATGGCTACAGCGAAGTCAGCCTGAAAAGCGCCTGGCGCAACCAGACCAATCAGGAAATAGCTGCCAGCATCATTGGCTTCATCCGCCAGGCTGCGATTGGCGAAGCCCTGCTGCCCTTCGACCAACGCGTGGCCAACGCCATGCAAAAAATCTATGCCCTTGAGTCGTGGACACCCGTACAACGCAAGTGGCTTGATCGCCTGGCCAAGCAATTGGTGCACGAAGTGGTCATTGACCCGCAACAAGTCAACGATGCCTTCCAGAACGATGGCGGCATCAAGAGCTTGAACCGTCACCTCGGTGGCAACCTGGATAAGGTACTGGAAGCCTTGAATGACAACCTGTGGCCTGCGGTCGGCTGAGCCCGTTGACAGTGACCGGGCAAAAACGCCTAGACTGTCCTCAGTCCCAGGACAAAGGACAGTTACTAGCTGAGGCCATATGAAGAGTCAAGACGTACTGTTGCTGATCAAACTGATTTGCCTGGAGCAGCGCGAGCGCCTGCAGCAGCAACTCGACAGCGAAACAGCAGAACTGCTCAAGCTCAGCGATACCGGCGAGCAATGGCAAGGCTGGGAGGACCACACCGAACAAGACCCGCCCGTGCACCACGACAGCTACTCCGTTCGCGCCCTGCAAGCCTCGCTGGGCATCAGCAAAACCGAAGTCGCCTCGGCACTCAAACGCTGCCAGCAGATCGGATTGTTACGCCTGGACCCAAGCACCCAGCTGCCTCGGGTCAACAGCAAGGCGCTGTTGGGCTTTATTGAGCACGGCTTGCGCTATGTGTTTCCGGTCAAGCCCGCCGAAATGGTCCGCGGCATCCCCACCAGTTTTTCCGCCCCCGTGTTGCAGGGTAAGTTGATGAGCGGCGGCGACCTGATCCACGTCTGGCCAGACGCCTATGGCACCCGCAAAGGGCAGTCGATCACGCCCCTGTTCAAGACCGTCCCGGGCGCAGTCAAAAAAGACGCCCGCTTATATGAATACCTGGCGCTGATAGATGCCGTGCGTCTGGGCAATGCCCGCGAAGCCAATCTGGCGAACCAACTGCTACGCGAGAAGATTCTTTAACCATGAGCCGCGCACAAAACATCCAGATGCTCGAAGTCGTCGCCAAGGCGCTCGGCGAAGAGCTTTGCCAAGCCGTTGCCTTCGTCGGCGGCTGCACGACAGCCTTGCTGCTGACCGACGAATTCACCTTGGAGGAAGTGCGCTACACCGACGATGTGGATCTGGTGGTGCACCTGACAGGCTATGCCCAGTGGCAAACGCTGGTGGTACAACTCAAGCAAAAAGGCTTCAAGCAATCGCCGCAGGACGAAGTCATTTGCCGCCTGCGCCTGGGCGAGTTGAAAGTCGACTTCATGCCCGAAGATGCCGAAACCGCCAACCTGCTGGGCTGCAACAACCGTTGGTTCAGCGACGGCTTGGCCAACGCGCAGTGGCATGAACTACCCAGTGGCTGCCGCATTCGCCTGTTCAGCCCGCCCTACTTCCTCGGCAGCAAACTGGAAGCCTACGCCGGTCGCGGTGCGCAGAACCCGCTGAGCAGCCAGGACCTTGAGGACATTCTCAATCTGGTGAACGGCCGGGAGGAATTGCTCGCCGAAGCAGAGTCTGCCGCACCGGATCTTCGCGCCTACCTGAGCCAAACACTGGCAGGCCTGCTGGGAAACAACGACTTCGGCTATCTGGTGCAGGATGCCGCGCGCGGCGATAGCGAGCGTGAGCAGATCATCTGGGACCGCCTGCACCACATCGTTCGGGTAACCGCCTGAATGCGCGCGACCGTCAAATGGCACACCCAGGCCGGTCGCCATACGGCGGACAACCGCGATGCCTTCGCCCATGCCGCGCAGGCAAACGCCAGCCTCTACCTGATCGCCGATGGCAGCAGCAGTCACCCGCGCAGCGGTGAATTGGCTCATGCCTTGCTGAATGATCTGACCCAGGGTTTTGGCCAGTTACCGACACAAGAACTGAACGCCGAGCAACTGGCCAGCGCACTCCAGCAGATCATCACCAACAGACATCAAACACTACGGGGCGACTTCCCCTTGGCCGCCTGCAGTTATCTGCTGCTTTGCCTGCTCCCCGATGCGGTATTCACAATTCATGAAGGTGACTGCTGCCTGGGCGTCATTGATCAGGACAGTGAAATCAACTGGCTGAGTGCTGTACATTGCGCACCCAATTGGCAGGGTGACCTCACCCCTGCACAGATTGCCCGGGACTCATCACGCCACAGCCTGACCCGCTGCTTCAGCGCCCGGCGCACGAGCAACCCTGACATCAACTTTTGGCCTGCCCGCCCGAACCAACACTGGTTGCTGGCGAGCGATGGCTTTTGGGCCGGCTTATGCGCCCAGACCCAACAGATTTTTTTGCGCGACGGCCACTTGCCCGCCCCGCCCACCGATGACGACATCAGTTGCCTGAACGTCATCCCCAGCCCCATTTTTTAGAGCGCGCCCCATGACCAACAGCGACATCGTCCAGAAACTCTGGAACCTTTGCGACGTCCTCCGTGACGACGGCATCAACTACAGCGACTACGTCACCGAACTGGTGCTGCTGCTGTTCATCAAGATGGAATTCGAACAGGTTCAGAACAACGACAATTTCAACCACAAGCTGCCCGAAGGCGCGCGCTGGCCGGACCTGAACAGTAAGTCTGGCTTGAACCTGCTCAACCACTACCGGCAGATGCTGCTCGACCTGGGTCAAAACGCTGACCCGTTGATCGCCGCCATCTACGCCGATGCCCAGACGCGCCTGAAAGAACCGCGCCACCTGGAACAGCTGATCAAAAGCCTCGACGGCATAGACTGGTTCAGCGCCCGCCGCGACGGCCTCGGCGATCTGTATGAAGGCCTGCTGGAAAAGAACGCCAGCGAAACCAAATCCGGTGCCGGCCAGTACTTCACTCCGCGCCCGTTGATCGACAGCATCATCAACTGCATCAAGCCCCAGCCGAGAGAAGTCATTCAGGATCCGGCTGCTGGCACTGCGGGCTTCCTGATTGCTGCTGATGCGTACATCAAAAGCAAAACCGATGACCATTACGACCTTGATGAAAAGGATCGGAGTTTCCAACGCAACTGCGCCTTTGTCGGCGTAGAACTGGTGCCCGGCACCCGTCGCCTGGCATTGATGAATACCTTGCTGCACGGCATGGAAGGTGACGAAGAAGGCGTGGTGCACTTGGGCAACGCTCTCGGCCAAACCGGGGCCAACCTGCCGAAAGTGAATGTCATCCTTTCCAACCCACCGTTCGGCACCGCCAAGGGCGGCGGCGGCCCGACCCGTGATGACCTCACCTACAAGACCAGCAACAAGCAACTGGCCTTCTTGCAGCACATCTATCGCGGCCTCAAACCCGGTGGCCGCGCCGCCGTGGTGTTGCCGGACAACGTGCTGTTCGAAGCCGGCGTCGGCACCGACGTACGCCGCGACCTGATGGACAAGTGCAACCTTCACACCATTCTGCGGCTGCCCACGGGGATCTTTTACGCTCAAGGCGTGAAGACCAACGTGCTGTTTTTCCAGAAAGGCTCGGTTGAGAACCCGCACCAGGATCAAGGCTGTACGCAGCGTGTTTGGGTTTATGACTTGCGAAGCAACATGCCAAGTTTTGGTAAGCGCACGCCGTTTGGCGCGACGCATCTCAAGCCCTTCGAAGATGCCTTCGGGGAGGATGCCAATGGCAATAGCCCGCGTGCGGAGAATGTCGAGGGGATTGGTGAGCTGAGTCGCTTCCGGGTGTTTACTCGCGAGTACATTGAACAGCGCGGTGATTCGCTGGATATCAGTTGGTTGAAGGATGCGGACAGTCTGGATGCTAATAACTTGCCGGGACCAGAATTGCTGGCGGGTGAGGCGATGGCTGAGCTGACTGAAGCATTGCATGAGTTGGAAGAGCTGATGAAAGCGCTGGGGGCTGGGGATGAAGTGGCGGCGCAGAAGCAGTTGATGGCAGAAGTGATGGGATTGGTGGTGGCTCAGGAGAATGAGGATGAGTGAGTTGCCGAGCGGTTGGACGGAGGCGAACTTGCTAGACATCTGCCAACCAAAACAATGGAAAGTCATCTCAACTGCTGAACTCACCGACAGTGGATACGTCGTCTACGGAGCAAATGGTAAAATTGGGTTTTACTCAACCTATACACATGAAAAACCTACACTAATGATTACATGCCGTGGTGCAACCTGCGGCAATCTTCATATATCTGAACCGCGAGCCTATATAAATGGTAACGCCATGGCCTTGGATGATTTGGCTGAGGAAGTAACCTCTATCAGCTATTTTAAGTATGCACTTCAAGCTCGCGGCTTAACGGACGTAATTACTGGTTCAGCACAGCCTCAAATAACGAGACAAAACTTATCCGAGGCAACGATAAAACTCGCTCCACTTGCCGAACAGACCCGCATCGCACAGAAACTCGATGAACTGCTAGCTCAGGTCGACACCCTCAAAGCCCGCATCGATGCCATCCCCGCCCTGCTCAAACGCTTTCGCCAGTCCGTATTCGCTGCAGCGGTTTCCGGGCAATTGACGGTACAGAGAAAAAGTACAGATCTACCTAGCGGCTGGCAGCGCGTAAAATTCTCCTCCGTGATAGATGATTTAAGGTATGGCACTGCCCAGAAATGCGACTACAACGGCGGGGCAACCGGAGTATTGCGAATACCTAACATTTCCGAAAATGGCATAAACATTGATGACCTCAAGTATTCAAACTTCTCCGAAACTGAGAATAAAAAATTATCGCTGCGAAAAGGAGATGTGGTTCTTATTCGCTCAAACGGCAGCGTCTCGCTTGTAGGAAGGTCCGCAGTGATTGGCTCAAAGGAAGAAGGTCTTCTTTTTGCTGGTTATTTGATACGCGCACGCATAAACATAGAAAAAGCCATTCCTGAATATGTAAATTATTGGCTCAAATCTCCAGCAATTCGACAAGATATAGAGCTAACGGCGAGATCTACAAGCGGCGTTAACAATATTAATAGTGAAGAAATCAAGTCACTTACCTTCACTATGCCTTCACTCGCAGAGCAAACCGAAATCGTCGACCGAGTTAAACAACTCTTCGCCTTCGCCGACCAACTGGAAGCCAAAGTCGCCTCGGCCAAAAACCGGATCGATCACCTGACCCAAAGCATCCTGGCCAAGGCCTTCCGAGGTGAATTGGTACCCCAAGACCCGAACGACGAACCTGCCAGCGTGCTACTGGAGCGCATCAAGGCTCAACGCGCCGCTGCGCCCAAGGCAAAACGTGGCCGCAAGGCGTCGGCTTGAACTAACGAAAGGAAGCGATCATGGCCGTTCCCGATTTCCAGTCTGTCATGCGTCCGGTATTGGCTGAGGTCGCCAATGGCTTGCCCATCAGCCTCAAGTCCTTGCGTGAGCAGGTCATCGAGCAGTTCCAACTGAGCGAAGTCGAGCGCCATGAAATGCTGCCGTCAGGGCGGCAGACGGTGATCAACAATCGTATCGGTTGGGCGCGCACCTACCTGAACAAGGCCGGTTTGCTGAGCATCCCGAGCAAAGGTCTGGTGCAAATCACCGAGCGTGGCCGCGAAGCGCTGCAATCCGGGCCACAACGGATCACCGTCGGTTGGCTGAAACGCTATCCAGAGTTCAGCGCGTTTCATGGTGCGCGGCCGGACAACGATGTGCCTTCCGTGCAGGCCGACCCCGTGGGCGACATCACCCCGGACGAGCAACTGGCCCAGGCGCATCAGGCCTTGTTGCAGTCACTGGCCGACGAATTGCTCGCCCAAGTGCGCGGTGCTTCGCCGACGTTTTTTGAGCAATTGGTGGTCGATCTGATGATTGCCATGGGTTATGGCGGCTCCCGCAAGGAGGCCGGTCGCGCTACCCAGCAGACCAACGACGATGGCATCGACGGCATCATCAAGGAAGACAAACTCGGCCTCGATGTGATTTACCTGCAAGCCAAACGCTGGAGCAACACGGTGCATCGCCCGGAGATCGACAAGTTCATCGGCGCCCTCACCCGTCAACGTGCGCGCAAGGGTGTGTTCATCACCACGTCGGAGTTCTCCGCCGGTGCACGTGAAGCGGCGCTTGGTCTTGATATCAAGGTGGTGCTGATCGATGGCGTGGAGTTGGCTCGCCTGATGGTCGAAAACAATTTGGGTTGTAGCGTGAAGCAGGTCTACGAGATCAAACACATCGATTCGGATTACTTCACCGAAGACTGATGTTTAGTTTTGTTTACTTAAGGTCTCGCTTTATCGGATGACGCCTTAGGACCTTGTAGGCAAACTCCGAATCTTGCTTTTGGGCACTTTGCCGCCTTGTTGCGCTTTTCTTTGACGGGATAGTCTCCGACCGTCGCTGACCATTCAGCGATCGGGCTTGGAAACCCGTCGGATCAAAAGCGCAGCAGTATCTACCACTACTCCAGTCGTTTTTTACGACTGCGAAACTGTGTTATGGCAGCTGTGCGTGGGACGCTTTCGGGCGTGCCGGTTTCCTTGATCCCCGGTTTTCCAACCTGCGTACAGCTGCCACCCATTCGCTTGGAAACGAACGTGGCAGCTCCTAGGATTAAGGAGTTACATCATGACAAAACCCATCTCGTCCGATCCTTCAGAACTAAAAACCGTCGGTTTCACCCCTTTCCTGCATCTCTCGGATCAACCCCTGTTCCACGTCTGCCGTGACGTCCCCATCGCCGACGCTCTGGCCCAAGCCTCCGACCTGCTGTTCCTCGCCAAGTCCCTCACCGTGGACGCCGCCTACGCCCAAGACTCCGACCGCCACGCCTGGGCCGCGCATTACCTGACGACGATGAGCAAAGCGGTGATTGATGATGTAGTGAAGGTGTTGACGCGCAAACCTGCTCAAACGAGAGCGCAGGCAGATCAATAAAACAAACAGAGCCTGAAAATTCCCAAATAGGGACCGTGCGTTCCCTTTTTGGGACTGATTAGAGCCAGATGCTTCGGCTCTTCAGTTCAAACACATCATGAAGGCATGGCCTGCACGGCCAGCCGCCGCTCCAGCTCCTGCCCCGTCAGCATGCCCTCATACGTATCCGCCGGCCGTCCCCACTGCTCCACGATGACCATGCCGTCCACCAGCGCCACAGCCAATTCGGCAATCGTCTCGGCCTGATCTTCTATGATTTTTTGCGTCCGCAGCCACAGCCGACCTGTCATCTCTTTAAGCTCCGCCGTTATCCGCTCACCCGACGCAGGATCAGTGTCCGGGTAGACGATATTTCGCAGCAGATGCTGAAGCTCCCTGATTTTTGCGTAATCCTGTTCCGCCCCCTGCTTGCCTTTGAGGATGGCGGTGGCCTTGGGCTTATCGACGCGTTTGGCGGCTGAAGGTTTTGAAGGCAGGGTCTGCGCCAGTGAGCCCGCCAGGAGCACCATCATCCGGGCTTCCAGATGTTCCTTCATGGCTTCCATCGACGAAATCGGGCGCACCAAGGTAATGGAGGCCCCTCCCTGGTGCCGCAAATCCTTGCTCACTGTCAGGGTCACGCCGCCCGTTTCAAACCCCAGGGCGCGGGCCACCACGTAGTGCCCCATTTCGTGATGGGCGATCTGCAAGGCACGTTCCCGTACAGCAGCAGGTAGCTTCATTGTCATGTTCTTCGCCTCGCACCCTCGACTGCCTCAATCCTAGCCGATCCCCCCCCCTCTTTCGCCCAGCAAAAAGCCGCGCTTGTGGCGAGGGAGCTTGCTCCCGTTGGACTGCGTAGCAGTCCCCTATTTGGGGGCCGCTTCGCGGCCCAGCGGGAGCAAGCTCCCTCGCCACAGGTCCAGCGCTGTAATCAAGTGAACAGCATTACGTGCAACTCTGCTTTTTTCCTCAAGCTTCAGCCGCTATTTGGGCAAGGCGTAGGCAATCACATAATCCCCACGATCCGTCGACTGACGCGCACCACCCACCGTGAGCAGGATGTACTGCCTGCCGGTTTTCGGTGAAACGTAGGTCATCGGCCCGGACTGGCTGCCCACCGGCAAGCGCGATTTCCAGATTTCGTTGCCGTTGCCGGTGTCGAAGGCGCGCAGGTAGAAGTCCTGGGTGCCGGCGAAGAACAGCAGGCCCGACTGGGTGGCCAGCGATGCGCCGAGGGTCGGCATGCCGATCGGGATCGGCAAGTGCATGCGGATGCCCAGCGGGCCGGTGTCCTGCACGGTGCCGACCGGAACTTGCCACATCAGTTTGTGGGTCTTGAGGTCGATGGCGGACATGGTGCCGAACGGTGGTTTCTGGCACGGAATACCGACCGCCGAGAGGAAACGTTCGCGCATGGCGCCGAACGGCGTGCCTTCCTGGGGTACCACGCCCATTTCGATACCGCTGGCCCCGGCTTTGATCTTGTCGCGCGGGATCATGTAGTTGGCCAGGCCCAGGCGCATGTCGTTGACGAACATGTAATTGGTGTTCGGATCAACCGAGACGCTGCCCCAGTTCATCCCGCCCAGCGAGCCCGGGAATTGCAGGGCGCGGTCCATGCCCGGCGGGGTGTAGACGCCTTCGTGGCGCATGCCTTTGAACTGGATGCGGCACATCAACTGATCAAACGGCGTGGCGCCCCACATGTCGGATTCGGTCAGGGTCTTGTTGCCGATTGACGGCATGTCCACCAAGAACGGCTGGGTTGGCGAGTAGCGTTCACCGGGCACTTTGCCTTGCGGCACCGGGCGCTCTTCGACGCGGGCAATCGGCACGCCGGTTTCGCGGTTGAGCAGGAAGATCTCGCCCTGCTTGGTGACTTGCGCCAGGGCTGGCTGGGTGCCGCCCTTATCGTCCGGCACGTCGTACAGCAGCGGCTGCGCCGGCAGGTCGAAGTCCCACAAGTCGTGGTGGGTGGTCTGGTAGTGCCAGCGTACCTGCCCGGTTTTCACATCGATGGCGACGATGGACGAACTCCACTTGTCGTCGAGCTCGGTGCGTTGACCGCCGAAGAAGTCCGGGGTGGCGTTGCCGGTTGGCAAGTAAACCAGACCGAGCTTGGCGTCGTAGGACATGGCCGACCACACATTCGGCGTACCACGGGTATAGGTCTCACCGGTCGGTGGGCGTTTGGTGGTGTTCGGGTTGCCCGGATCCCACGCCCACATCAGCTCACCGCTGCGCACGTCGTAGGCACGCACCACGCCCGGCGGTTCGCCAGTGGAATAGTTATCGGCCACGCGGCCGCCGACGATTACCACGTCTCCTGCGACCAATGGGGTCGAGGTTTGCTGGTAGTAACCGGGCTTCACTTCGCCCATGTCAGTGGTCAGATCGACAGTGCCGTGGTTACCGAACTCTTCGCAGGGCTTGCCGGTGTCGGCATTGATAGCGATCAGGCGCGCATCGCCGGTCGGCAGAAACAGACGTTTCGTACAGGCGGTTGGCTGGTTGTCCGAAGAGGCCGGTGTTTCGGAATAGCCCAGGCCACGGCAACGCTGCCAGTTGGGCGCGGTGCCTTGTGGGTCGAACTTCCAGCGCTGGGCGCCGGTGTCGGCATCCAGGGCGAAGACTTTGCCGTAGGCGGTGCAGGTGTAGACCGTGTCACCGATTTGCAGCGGAGTGTTCTGGTCTTCGGCGCCGGCACCGGTGCTTTGCGGGATGTCACCGGTGCGGAAGGTCCAGGCGACCTGCAATTTGTCGATGTTGCCTTTGGTGATCTGGTCCAGCGCGGCAAAGCGGTTGCCGGCGGTGGTGTTGCCCCAGTGGGCCCAGTCTTTCTGCTCGGTGCCCGGAGTGACCGGCGTTACCGCAGGTACGGTGGTGTTTTTGACCACATGGGTCGGCACGAACATGTAGGCCATCGTCGCAACGACGCCCACGCCCAGAATGCCAGCCAGACCGTAGGCGCCACGCCCAGCGGTCGCGCCCGAAGCGCGGACCAGGGTCGGATAAATCAACGCCACCACCAGACCGATCACGGCGAAGGTCAGTACCCGCGAGACCAGCGGCCAGTACTCGAGGCCCGCATCCCAAACGGCCCAGATCGCAGTGAGGAGCAATGCCACAGCATACAGCCAGGCGCCGAGCGGCTTGCGCCGGGCAATCATCAACCCGGACGCCAGCATTGCCAGCCCCATCAGCAGGAAATACCAGCTGCCACCCAGCGCGATCAGATAGCCACCGCCACCGGCCAGGCCGAGCCCGATCAGTGCAATCAGCACACCCAGCCCCGCCAGCAACCATTTGCTGCCGGCGGCAGCCCCAGAATTGTTCATATCGGAAATTTTCCCCATTTGTGACAAGGGCGGAATAATGTACTACCTAGTTACTTATGGCAATTTGTCGCAGGCAAAAATGTCATGAACGGTATTGAGGCTAGATCAAATCGCCGTCGCGAGCGTCCTGCAGGAACTGCCTGTAACATGCTTGCGCACTGATCCATGCCCCTGGAGATAACCCCTTGCCTGACACTCGCACGCCCGTTCTCGATGAAATCGACCGCCAATTGATTGCCGCCCTGCAGATCAATGCCCGCGAGAGCGTGGCCATGCTCGCCCGACAACTGGGCATCGCCCGTACCACCGTCACTTCGCGCCTGGCGCGGCTGGAAAAGGCCAAGGTGATCACCGGTTACGGCGTGCGCCTCGGCCAGCGCGTGGTGGATGGCGGGTTGCAGGCGTATGTGGGGATCACTGTGCAACCGCGTTCCGGCAAGGAAGTGTTGCGACGCCTGAGCGCAATGGCGCAGGTGCAGCAGCTGTGCGCGGTGAGTGGCGAATTTGATTATGTGGCGTGGTTGCGCACCGATTCGCCGGAGCAACTCGATCAGTTGCTGGATCAGATTGGCAGTGTGGATGGGGTGGAGAAGACCACGACGTCGATCATCTTGAGTAGCAAGATTGATCGGGGGCAGCCGGTTTGAGTTTTCAGACCTGGGTTCATCCGTGACTGAACTGGCGCTATCGCGAGCAAGCTCGCTCCCACAGTGGTCAGTATGCATTGATAGTTCGTCATATTGATCAAACAAACATCAAAATGACGACACTTTGCGTCTTAATAACGTGTTCTGCGCTCTCTAGAATGGCTGACATCTTTTCCTATACTCAGATGCGCATCCCGCGTCGGGTCGCCAGCAAGGTCAGCCATGAACAAGAACAATCGCCATCCTGCAGACGGTAAGAAACCAGTCACCATTTTCGGCCCGGACTTTCCTTTCGCCTTCGACGACTGGATCGAACACCCCGCCGGGCTGGGCAGTATTCCCGAGCATAATCACGGTGCCGAAGTGGCGATTGTCGGCGGCGGGATTGCCGGCCTGGTGGCGGCGTATGAGCTGATGAAGCTGGGCCTGAAACCGGTCGTCTACGAAGCTTCGAAAATGGGCGGCCGTCTGCGTTCCCAGGCGTTCAATGGCGCCGAAGGCATCATTGCCGAGCTGGGCGGGATGCGCTTCCCGGTGTCGTCCACCGCGTTCTATCACTACGTCGACAAACTGGGTCTGGAAACCAAACCTTTCCCTAACCCGCTGACACCCGCGTCGGGCAGCACGGTGATCGACCTCGAAGGCCAGACCCATTACGCACAGAAGCTGTCGGACCTTCCTGCACTGTTCCAGGAAGTGGCTGACGCCTGGGCCGATGCCCTGGAAGCCGGCTCACAGTTCTCCGATATCCAGCAAGCCATCCGCGACCGTGATGTGCCACGTCTGAAAGAGTTGTGGAACACCCTGGTTCCGTTGTGGGACGACCGCACCTTCTACGATTTCGTCGCCACCTCCAAGGCGTTCGCCAAGCTCTCGTTCCATCACCGCGAAGTGTTCGGCCAGGTCGGTTTCGGTACCGGTGGCTGGGATTCGGACTTCCCCAACTCGATGCTGGAAATCTTCCGCGTGGTGATGACCAACTGCGACGATCACCAGCACCTGGTGGTTGGCGGTGTGGAACAGGTACCCCAGGGCATCTGGCGTCATGTACCGGAGCGTTGCGCGCATTGGCCAGCGGGCACCAGCCTCAGCTCGCTGCACAACGGCGCACCGCGCACTGGCGTGAAGAAAATTGCCCACGCGCCGGGCGGCCGTTTCGCCGTCACCGACAACTGGGGCGACACCCGCGAATACGCGGCTGTGCTGACCACCTGCCAGAGCTGGCTGCTGACCACCCAGATCGAATGCGACGAAACCCTGTTCTCGCAAAAAATGTGGATGGCTTTGGACCGTACCCGCTACATGCAGTCGTCTAAAACTTTCGTGATGGTCGACCGCCCGTTCTGGAAGGACAAGGATCCGGAAACCGGCCGCGACCTGATGAGCATGACCCTCACCGACCGCCTGACCCGTGGCACCTACCTGTTCGACAACGGCGACGACAAGCCGGGGGTGATCTGCCTGTCGTACTCGTGGATGAGCGATGCGCTGAAAATGCTCCCGCAGCCGGTGGAAAAACGCGTGAAGCTGGCCTTGGATGCGTTGAAGAAGATCTACCCGAAAGTCGATATCGCCGCGCGGATCATCGGCGATCCGATCACCGTTTCGTGGGAAGCCGACCCGCATTTCCTCGGTGCGTTCAAAGGCGCCCTGCCCGGCCACTACCGCTACAACCAGCGCATGTACGCGCACTTCATGCAGGACGCCATGCCAGCCGAGCAGCGCGGGATTTTCATCGCCGGCGACGACGTTTCGTGGACGCCTGCCTGGGTTGAGGGCGCGGTACAGACCTCGCTCAACGCGGTATGGGGCATCATGAAGCACTTCGGCGGTGCAACTCACGCCGAGAATCCGGGTCCAGGAGATGTATTCAACGAGATCGGACCGATCGCCCTGCCCGAGTAAGAGGAATCCGAAATGCGCGTAGCCCTTTACCAATGTCCGCCGCTGCCTCTGGACGTCGCTGGCAACCTGCAACGCCTGCATCAGTTGGCGCTGGAAGCCAAAGGCGCCGACCTGCTGGTGCTGCCGGAGATGTTCCTGACCGGCTACAACATCGGCGTCGATGCCGTCAGCGTGCTGGCGGAGGTGCATAACGGTGAGTCGGCACAGCAGATTGCGCGCATTGCCAAGACCGCCGGGATCGCCATTTTGTATGGCTATCCCGAGCGCACCGAGGACGGGCAGATCTACAACGCCGTGCAGTTGATCGACGCTAACGGCGAGCGCATCTGCAATTACCGCAAGACCCATCTGTTCGGCGATCTGGATCACTCGATGTTCAGTGCAGGTTCCGATGAGTTTCCCGTCGTTGAACTCAACGGCTGGAAACTCGGTTTCCTGATCTGCTACGACCTGGAGTTTCCGGAAAACGCCCGACGCCTGGCCCTGGCCGGTGCCGAACTGATCCTGGTGCCGACCGCGAACATGATTCCGTTCGATTTCGTCGCCGATGTCACCGTGCGTTCCCGCGCCTTCGAAAACCAATGTTATGTGGCTTACGCCAACTACTGCGGCCATGAAGGCGATATCCACTATTGCGGTCAAAGCAGCATCGCTGCGCCGGATGGCAGCCGCATCGCTCAGGCAGGCCTTGATGAAGCATTGATCGTCGGCGAGCTGGATCGACAGTTGATGGTCGACTCCCGCGCCGCCAATCGCTACCTGATCGATCGTCGTCCCGAGCTTTACGGCGAGCTGAACAAGTCCTAATCCGCTAGCATTGGCACTTCACTGTTCTGGAAGTGCCCATGCCCGCGTTGAATCCCCTTCGCCCCCACACTGAAACCCTGGCCAACGGCCTGCGGGTGACGCTGCGTCATGCCCCGAATTTGAAGCGTTGCGCAGCAGCGTTACGGGTTGCCGCGGGTAGCCATGATGTGCCGCTGGCGTGGCCTGGCCTGGCGCATTTTCTTGAGCATTTGCTGTTTCTGGGGACTGAGCGTTTTCCTGCCGGGCAAGGGTTGATGGCCTACGTCCAGAGTCATGGCGGCCAGGTAAACGCGCGGACCAGCGAACGCACCACAGACTACTTTTTCGAACTGCCGCCCCAGGCGTTTGCCGGTGGGCTGGAGCGTCTGTCAGACATGCTCGCCCATCCGCGTATGAATCCGGACGACCAGCAGCGGGAACGGGAAGTGTTGCAGGCGGAGTTTGTCGCCTGGTCGCAGGATGCCGAGGCGCAGCAGCAGTTTGCGCTGTTCAATGGACTGGCCGAGGCTCATCCGCTAAGGGGTTTTCATGCTGGCAATCGCGACAGCCTGCCACTGCAACAACCGGAGTTTCAGCAGGCGCTGCAGGGTTTTTATCAGCGCTATTACCAGACCGGGCAAATGACCCTGAGCCTGGCCGGACCGCAGGGCCTCGATGAATTGAAAGCGATGGCAGAAGCCTTTGGCAGCGTCATTGCCAAAGGCGAAACAGTCACGCAGCAAGCGCCGATACCGCTGATGGATGCGCCAGATAAAAGTTATCAACAGGCTGACGAACGACGTCTGGACCTGCTGTTTGCCCTCGAAACACTGCCTGACAACTCTGCCGAAGCGTTGGCGTTCCTGTGCCATTGGCTGAACCAGGCAAAAACCGGCGGCTTGTTGGCGGACCTGCGCGAGCGCGGGCTGGCCGATCACCTGAAAGCCCGGCCGCTGTACCAGTTCGCCGGGCAAGCCTTGCTGCATATCGAATTCACCCTGCCTGCCACAGTCTCGGCAACAGGCATCCGCGGACGCCTGCTGGACTGGCTCGGTTTCTTTGCCGAGCAAGACTGGAACCGATTGCGCGAAGAGTACGCCACCCTGCTCCAGCGCCAGCAGCAAATCAGCAGTGCCTTGCAACTGGCCCGCCTGGACAGCGAACAACGCGAAGTCGGGTTATCCGAACCGGGTGTAACAGCCCTCAAGCAAATCCTTCAACAAATCGGCGCTGTGGATAACTTCAACGGCCCATGGCAATTGCCAGAACCTAATCCGTTCCTGTGCGCCGAAGCACCAACACCTAACGCCGGATTGATTCGCGGCCAGACCAGCGCCCACCGTGGCCTGCGCACGTTTGCCCAGGATCGCTCGCGCAGCCGTCGTGAACGCTCGCCGATGCAGTTCAGTCAGGCATGGCCGGACAACGGTGCTGAAGGTGCGATTTATCTGCGCTGGCGTCTGGACCCGGCCCCCGGCAGCCAGCTTCAATCACGGCTGGAAAACCACCTGCAACCGTTGCGCGAAGACGCGCGCCAGGCTGGTGTGGATATTTCCTTCAGTGCGTCGGGCAACGAATGGCTGCTCAAACTGAACGGGCTACAGGAGCCGATGCCCAGCGTCCTGGAGCATGTGCTCAAAGAACTGACAAAACCCGATGCCGCTGTCCCACAAGCCGAATCGACCAGCGTTGCGTTGATTCCGATTCGACAACTGCTCAAGGCATTGCCCGATCACTGCCTCGGGCACACCGCGAACTCGGACGACGTGCAGCCACTCTGGTCGAGTGCGCGCTGGGATGGGCTGGCCATCGGGTTATCGGCTCAGGCTCAGGCAGCCATGGGACTGGCCTTGAGCCGCATACCCGGCACGCCGGACAATCAACTGACGCCGCGCTCTTCTATCCTTGCACAGCACCTGTGGAGCAATGTCGATACCGCCTCCAGCGAGCACGCGTTGCTGCTGTTCTGTCCGACAGCCACCCAGGAATTGGCCGACGAAATTGCATGGCGTTTGCTCGCGCATGTCTGTCAGACGCCGTTCTACCAACGCCTGCGGGTGGAACTGCAACTCGGCTATGCGGTGTTCAGCGCCCTGCGGCAGATTCACGGACAAACCGGGTTGCTGTTCGGCGTGCAATCGCCAAGCGTTGCGCCGGTGGAGCTGCTGCAACACACCGAGCAATTCCTGAATCGATTGCCGGAACTGATCCACGCACTCGACGACACTAGCTTCAACGCTCAACGCCAGGCCCTGGCGGATCAGTTTTCCAGCGCTGCGCTCACTATGGCGCAAGCGGCCGAATTGCTTTGGCAGGGCAAGCTGGCCGGCCGTTCGTCGGATTATCTGACGCAATTGCCCGAGGCCATAGTGCGCATTGACCGGACCGCTCTACTGGCTGCGGCCCAACGCCTGAATCAGGCCGAAGGCGGCTGGCTGTGCCTTGCCAACAGCGCTTCGCCAGGCGCGCCATGGCAAGCGGCAAAATGATCATTACCGGGGCTGCAAGGAGCTTTCTCAAAGTTTCACGGGCAATTTCTTTGAAATTTTGAGTAACATAGCAACCTAACTATCTGGAACATCTCTGACTTGAGGTGGACTATACCTATAGATAGCGCTGTCCCACCTTACCTGAGGAGTTCAATTTATGGCCTGGACCAAACCTGCCTACACCGACCTGCGTATTGGCTTTGAAGTCACCATGTACTTCGCAAGCCGCTAATCTCAGCTTTGACAGAGATGCAGCACAACGCCTCGGTTATCCGAGGCGTTTTATTTTCAGCGTTGAAATGATGGAGCGTCCATGTTTGTCCAGATTCTAGGTTCCGCTGCTGGCGGCGGCTTCCCCCAGTGGAACTGCAACTGCGTGAACTGCGCGGGATTTCGCAACGGCAGCCTGCGGGCCAAGGCGCGGACGCAATCGTCCATCGCGATTTCCGACGACGGCGTGAACTGGGTGCTTTGCAACACTTCCCCGGACATCCGCGCCCAACTCCAGAGCTTCGCCCCGATGCAGCCGGGCCGCGCCCTGCGCGATACCGGGATCGGCGCGATCATCCTGATGGACAGCCAGATCGACCACACCACCGGCCTGCTCATGCTGCGCGAAGGCTGCCCGCATCAGGTCTGGTGCACCGACATGGTCCACGAAGACCTGAGCACCGGTTTCCCGCTGTTCACCATGCTCAACCACTGGAATGGCGGGCTGACCTGGAACCGGATCGAACTCGATCAAAGCTTCAGCGTACCGGCCTGCCCGAATTTGCGCTTCACTCCGCTGCCTTTGCGCAGTGCCGCGCCGCCCTACTCGCCACATCGCTTCGACCCGCATCCGGGCGACAACATCGGCCTGATCATCGAAGACCTCAACACCGGCGGCAAACTGTTCTACGCACCGGGCCTGGGCAAGGTGGATGCAGAGCTTCTGGAAATCATGGCTGGCAGCGATTGCCTGCTGGTCGACGGCACGCTGTGGGATGACGATGAAATGCAGCGTCGCGGCGTCGGCACCCGCACCGGCCGCGAGATGGGCCATCTGGCGCAGAACGGCCCCGGTGGCATGCTTGAAGTGCTTGAGCAACTGCCCAACCAGCGCAAAGTACTTATCCACATCAACAATACCAACCCGATTCTTGATGAGGATTCGTCGGAACGGGCGGAGCTGGATCGGCGCCAGGTTGAAGTGGCGTATGACGGCATGAGTATTGTGCTGTAGCGGAGGGCCCCTTCGCGGGCAAGCCCGCTCCCACATTGGATCTGTGGCGTACACAACCCCTGTGGGAGCGGGCTTGTCGGATCGCCGCACCGCCGCGAAAGCGTCCGACCAGATACCCAAGATTTCAACGGTTGTACACCGGAGAACCGCAATGACCGACACCCCAATGTCCCCCGCCGAATTCGAAGCGGCCCTGCGCGCCAAGGGCGCTTATTACCACATCCATCACCCCTATCACGTGGCGATGTATGAAGGCCGGGCCACCCGCGAACAGATCCAGGGCTGGGTCGCCAACCGTTTCTACTATCAGGTGAACATCCCCCTGAAGGACGCGGCGATCCTCGCCAACTGCCCTGACCGCGAGATCCGCCGCGAATGGATTCAGCGCCTGCTCGACCACGACGGTGCGCCCGGTGAAGACGGCGGCATCGAAGCCTGGCTGCGCCTGGGCCAGGCCGTGGGCCTCGACCCGGACCAACTGCGCTCCCAGGAACTGGTGTTGCCCGGCGTGCGCTTCGCCGTGGACGCCTATGTCAATTTCGCCCGCCGCGCCAGTTGGCAGGAAGCCGCAAGCAGCTCGCTGACCGAACTGTTCGCCCCGCAGATCCACCAGTCGCGCCTGGACAGCTGGCCCCAGCATTACCCGTGGATCGACCCGGCCGGCTACGAGTATTTCCGCACGCGCCTGGGCCAGGCACGGCGTGATGTCGAGCATGGTCTGGCGATCACGCTGCAGCACTACACCACCCGTGAAGGCCAGGAGCGCATGCTGGAAATTCTCCAGTTCAAACTGGACATTCTTTGGAGCATGCTCGATGCCATGAGCATGGCCTACGAACTGAAACGCCCGCCGTATCACAGCGTGACCGGGGAACGGGCCTGGCACAAAGGAATCACCTTATGAGTTTCGATCGCAGCAAGACCCCGACCTGGCGCCCTGGCTATCGCTTCCAGTACGAACCGGCGCAAAAAGGCCATGTGCTGCTGTACCCGGAAGGCATGATCAAGCTCAACGAAAGTGCCGCGCTGATCGGCGGTTTGATTGACGGTGAACGGGATGTCGCGGCCATCATCAATGAGCTCGATCAGCAGTTCCCTGGCGTGCCCGAGCTCGGTGACGACATCGAGCAATTCATGGAGGTTGCCCGTGCGCAGCACTGGATCGAACTTGCCTGATTCATCGGTGCAAGTACCGCCCAAACCTGAAATCGGCCTGCCGCTGTGGCTGCTGGCCGAGCTGACCTATCGCTGCCCGCTGCAATGCCCGTATTGCTCCAACCCGCTGGATTTCGCCGAGCAAGGCAAAGAGCTGAGCACCGAGCAGTGGCTCAAGGTGTTTCGCGAAGCGCGGGAAATGGGCGCGGCGCAACTGGGCTTTTCCGGTGGCGAGCCGCTGGTGCGTCAGGACCTCGCCGAGTTGATTGCCGAGGCCCGAAAGCTGGGTTTCTACACCAACCTGATCACCTCCGGCATCGGCCTCACCGAGCAGAAAATCAGCGACTTCAAGAAGGCCGGGCTCGATCACATCCAGATCAGTTTCCAGGCCAGCGACGAGCAGGTGAACAATCTGCTGGCCGGTTCGAAAAAGGCCTTCGCGCAGAAACTGGAAATGGCCCGGGCGGTGAAAGCCCACGGCTATCCGATGGTGCTGAACTTCGTCACCCATCGGCACAACATCGACCAGATCGACCGCATCATCGAGCTGTGCATCGCCCTGGAGGCGGACTTCGTCGAGCTCGCCACATGCCAGTTCTACGGCTGGGCGCAACTCAATCGCGTTGGGCTTTTGCCGACCAAAGAACAACTGGTGCGCGCCGAACGCATTACCAACGAATACCGCGCCAAACTGGAAGCCGAAGGGCATCCGTGCAAGCTGATTTTCGTCACGCCGGACTATTACGAAGAACGCCCGAAAGCCTGCATGAATGGCTGGGGCAGTATTTTTCTGACGGTCACGCCAGACGGAACCGCCCTGCCCTGTCACGGTGCCCGACAGATGCCGGTGCAATTTCCCAACGTGCGCGACCACAGCATGCAGCACATCTGGTATGACTCGTTCGGCTTCAACCGCTTTCGCGGTTACGACTGGATGCCCGAGCCGTGCCGCTCTTGTGACGAGAAAGAAAAAGACTTCGGCGGCTGCCGCTGCCAGGCGTTCATGCTCACGGGGGACGCCAGCAACGCCGACCCGGTGTGCAGCAAGTCGCCACAACACGGCGTGATCCTCAAGGCCCGCGAAGAAGCCGAGAGCGCCACTCAGACCATCGACCAACTGGCCTTTCGCAATGAACGAAACTCACGCCTCATCGCCAAAAGCTGAACCTTTCAGCGCTGCCAAAGCCGTGGCCGCCGGTATCGACTTTGCCGAACTGCAGGTCGGGCGGCAGGGCCTGTTCTGGAACGAGTACCGCCCCGAAGACGCGGCGTGCCGGATCTGGCACTGGCGCGATGGTGCAGCGAAATGCCTGACGCCACCGGGGTTCAGCGCGCGCAGTCGGGTGTACGAATATGGCGGCGGCGCGTTTTGTCTGACGGACGACGGTATCGTTTTCGTCAACGAGGCCGACCAGCAGTTGTATCGGCAATCACTGCAAGACGAAGCGCCCGAAAGGCTGACCTCCGGTGCATGCCGATATGGCGATCTGCAGTTCGCCAACGGACAAGTGCTGGCGGTCGAGGAGCATCGCGATCAACACCGGCTGGTGGCAATCGATCTGTTGGATGGTGCACGTCACCTGCTGGCCGAAGGTGCTGATTTCTACTCGGCGCCGACGCTGAGCCCTGATGCCCGGCGCCTGGCCTGGATCGAGTGGAGTCGTCCGGATCAGCCATGGACAGCGACACGTTTGATGGTTGCTGAAGGCCTCGCCAACGGTGGCTTTGCCGAGGCTCGTTGTGTGGCCGGCGACGGCGTTCAAGAGTCTGTGCAACAACCGCGGTTCGATGCCGACGGTCGCTTGTATTGCCTGACGGATCGCGCAGGTTACTGGCAGCCATGGAAAGAAACTGAAAAAGGCTTGAGCCCATTGCCAAGTGCGGCCGCCGACCACGGCCCCGCGCCTTGGCAACTCGGCGGCAGCACCTGGTTGCCGCTGGGCGACGACAGTTATCTGGCCAGTTGGACCGAGGGTGGCTTTGGCCGACTGGGCATAGGCGGCGATTCCAGCGCCGATTTCACCGGCGACTACAGCCGCTTTCGCCATCTCGCCGTGGATGAGCAGTTCATCTATTGCATCGCGGCGTCGCCCGTCAGCTCAACTGCCGTCATCGCCATTGACCGCCAGAGCCGGCAAGTGCAAGTACTGGCCGGCGGCATCGCACCGCTTGCTCCCGAACAGATCAGCCGCCCGCAAACCTTGCGCTACCCAAGTGGCTCAGGCGAAGCCCACGGCTTCTTCTACCCGGCGATGACCGGCGCGGCGAAACCGCCATTGGTGGTGTTCGTCCATGGCGGCCCGACCTCGGCGTGCTACCCGATGCTCGATCCGCGTATCCAGTACTGGGCACAGCGGGGCTTCGCCGTCGCCGACCTCAACTACCGCGGCAGCAGCGGCTATGGCCGGGCCTATCGCCAGGCACTGCACCTGAGTTGGGGCGACGTGGATGTGCAAGACGCTTGCGCCGTGGTGAGTTACCTCAACGACCGTGGCTTGATCGACGGCGAGAAGGCATTCATTCGCGGCGGCAGCGCTGGCGGCTATACCAGCCTGTGCGCCCTGGCTTTTCACAACGTGTTCCGCGCTGGCGCCAGCCTGTATGGGGTCAGCGACCCGGTGGCGCTGGGGCGCGCGACCCACAAATTCGAAAGCGACTATCTGGACTGGCTGATCGGCGATCCGCAACTGGATGCCGAACGCTACGCCGCCCGCACGCCGCTGCTGCATGCCGGCAACATCCGCGTGCCGATGATCTTCTTTCAAGGAGAACTGGATGCCGTGGTCGTCCCGCAACAAACCCACGACATGGTCACGGCGCTGCAAGACAACGGTATCCTGGTCGAAGCGCATTACTACGCCGATGAACGCCATGGCTTTCGCAAGGCCGGTAACCAGGCCCATGCGCTGGAGCAGGAGTGGTTGTTTTATCGGCGGGTGATGGACTCAGTGGACTGAAGCCTGCGCTCATTGCCGAAACGGTGGCGCCTCAATCGCGAGCCCTGCTCGCGAAGGCGGTCTACCTGCCGACGTTCTACTCAGCGCTTGGCGATGATGTACACCGCATGCACGATCCCCGGAATGTAACCGCACAACGTCAGCAGAATATTCAGCCAGAACGCCCCGCCGAATCCTACTTGCAGAAACACACCCAGTGGCGGCAACAGGATGGCGATGATGATGCGAATGAAGTCCATGGGGCAGCTCCTGATTGGGGTGGACTCGTTCGAGCCCTACAGCTAATCGACCTGTACCGTTTGTCAGGGTTCAGCCCGATTTCTCAGGCGAGTATCTCCAGACCGTGTTTGCGCACGATACTCAGCAACTTCAGCGCCATGCCACTGGGGTGCTTATCCCCTGCTTCCCATTGCTTGACCGTGGAAGCACTGGTGTTCAGGTAGCGCGCAAACACAGGTTGACTGACATTGTTGCGCTCGCGCAATGCCTTGATCTCCTGCGCGGGAATCGCATCCGGCACCCTTGCAAGACAGGATTCATCGAATTCACGCATGGTCGCTTTGCTGATTGCACCTATGGCATACAAGGCACTGGCCGATTCGTGGATCGATTCCGATAGCTCACTTTTGAATTTTTTACTCATTTGGTATCTCCACAAACTCCTTTGCATCCAGCAAACGCTGAATTTGCATTTCGGTCAGTCCACCATATGTCTTGGCCAACTCTCGCAAGTCGAGCAGATGCCTGGGACTGATATTGCTCTGATCTTTTTTTGCGTACAGGAACTGATAGACCCAATAAGCACCGCCCTTGGCCAGGATAATCGAGCGATGGCGGTTGGCATTCAAACGCTTCTTCCAGACCCCGCCACCCAAATTGTCAGCCTGAACATTGAGCATTTCGGTGAATGCCTCCCGGAGTTCGTCATCACCGATCCAGGCCTTGGCGGCCTGCATTGCGAAGCGCTTTGTCTTGAACAACCTTGGTGACATCGGCATCCCTTCCATAAAACATACCACCCAGTGGTATAGAAATCAAAACCAACGCGAAGGTAATACAGTTTCGCTGGCACCGGCACTCCCTGCCGATGCACGCTAGAAAGCCATTGATGTGCTAACCGCTCAAGCCGAAATTGCCTTTGGAAAAGGCCGGCCACAAAAAAACGCCCCACGCCAAAAGTGTCGGGCGTAGGGCGTGCGTATTACCGCGAGACGGTTCTGGAATGTGTGCAGGGCGCGCCGGATCAGACGGCAATCCCTTTGCGGCACTGCAATTGCGCGGTGCGTACTCGGGAGAAGGCACGCGCCAGGCGCAGGAGCATTTCATCGATGTTGGCGTTGCTGACATTGAGCGCAGGGGTAAAGCGCAGGCAGTCGGGTTGTGGTGCATTGAGCAACAAGCCTTCATACAGCGCGGCCTTGACCACCGCGTCGGCGGAATCGGCCGACAGCGTCAGCCCCCAAAGCAGCCCTTGTCCGCGCAACTCGCCGTGACCGTAACGATGGGCCAGACGCTCCAACCCTTCACGCAGGTGTTGACCGGCTTCTGCAATGTGTTTGAGGAAAACCTTGTCCTGCACGGTATCGAGCACCGCAAGTCCCGCCGCCGTCATCAACGCATTACCGTGATGAGTGCCTGTCACCTCGCCAATGTCGAAGCAGCAAGCCTTGCCCCTCGCCAGCAATGCGGCCAATGGCACCCCGCCGCCCAAGCCTTTGCCAAGCACGACGATATCTGCCGTGACGCCACAGGACTGTTCCGCGAGCAAGGTGCCACAACGGCCGATGCCGGTCTGCACTTCGTCAAGGATCAGCAAAATGCCGAGTTCACGGCACAAGCGTTCGACGCCCTTGAGGTAGTGCGCGGTGGCCGGGATCACGCCGGCTTCGCTCTGGATCGGCTCGAGCATGATCGCTACGGTCCGTTCATCCACGGCCGCATGCAACGCTGGCAGATCATTGAACGGGACACGACTGAAGCCTGGCAATTGCGGCTCGAAACGGTTGGCCAATGTCGAGCTGTCCGACGCCGAAATCGTCCCCAGGCTGCGGCCATGGCAACCGTTGTTGGCCACGATGATGCGCGACGCACCACCGCGATGCTGTTGACCCCATTTGCGCGCCAGTTTGATCGCCGCCTCACAGGCTTCGCTGCCGGTATTGAGCAGGTAGGCCTGATCACTGCCGGTGCTGGCACACAGATGTTCGGCGAGGCTGAGCATGCCGCGATTGTGCAGGCCGAAACCCGGATTGATCAGCAACTGAGCCTGGGTTGTGATTGCATTGACCAGTACCGAAGGGCTGTGACCAAGGCTGTTGGCCCCGCCGCCCTGGGAAAAATCCAGGTACGCACGGTCATCGCTGTCCCACAACCATGAACCCTGGCCACGCACAAATATCTGTTTTGGCCGCTCGACACTGGGCATCAAGTACTCGCTGGAAAGGTTATCGCCTTGGGATGGCAGGAAGGCGTCCATGACCAGATCATCAAGACTGGGTGGACTGCGGCGCAGACTGAACAGATTCATCTGACAAAACCTCTGATGAGGTTTTTTGCCTTACCTATGTAAATACCATCGAAGCAAAGGGTATTCATCGCACTCTGTGGCCCTGTAAGCCCTGTGAATGCGGTTAGACTAGGCTCAGGCGAGGCGTTCAGCCATTTCGATTTCCCAGCATTTTCGATAAGCATTACTTATGGATTTCAAGCAACTGCGTTATTTCGTCGCGGTCTACGAAGAAGGCCACGTGGGCCGGGCCGCCGAGCGTCTGTCCATTTCCCAGCCGGCGCTGTCCCAGCAAATCCGCCACCTCGAGCAAAACCTCGAGGTGAGCCTGTTCGAGCGCAGCAGCAAACGCCTGTTGCCGACCCTCGCGGCACACACGCTGTACAACCACGCACTGCCTTTGCTCGATGGTCTGCAACGGGCACGGGAAGCGCTCGGCAACTTTAAGGGGCAGGCCCTGCGCACCCTGGCCATCGGTGTGTTGCAGACCGTGCACACCAGCCTCGTTCCGCAGATGCTCGAACGGGTGCGCAAGGCGCAGCCGCATCTGGTGGTGCAGATCTATGAACTGACCGGCCTGGAAATCGAGCGGCGACTGCTCAACGGTTCTCTGGATATCGGCATCGGCTACCTGCCGCCCCGCCAGCCTGGCTTGCATGGCGTGATGCTGTACGAAGATGAACTGACCCTGGTCATCCCGGCAGAGCATCCGCTGCGTGAATTCAAGAAAGTGTCCATGAGTCAGGCGGCCGAACTGCCGATGTTGCTGCTGGGCGAAGAATTTCAGATCAGGCAGATCTGGCAGGCACAGCTGACAAGCCTTGGTCGTCGCCCACAGGTGCAAGCCGAGCTGAACAACATGGCCGGCATCCTCGACAGCCTGCCCCACACGCGCCTGGCGACGGTATTGCCCGGTCGCTCGCAAAAGACCCATGGCAACCACGAACTGTTGTGGAAGCCCCTGAGCGAACCCCGGGTGCCGCTGAAGGTCGGTCTGGTGTGTCGGGATGTGCAACGGCAGCAGGCCTCGCTGGCATTGCTGCGGACATTGCTGGAAGAGGTGATAAACGGCCCGGACGGGCGCTTGAACAGCGCGCAGGCTCTGGATGGGACAAGCTGAAAACTTTTCTTCAGGCAAAAGAAAACCCCGCCGAAGCGGGGCTTTGCAGACTGTTTCCCTGACATCCATTTCACTCCGCCGTCCTGGCAGAATCCTACGTGTCCCTGTTGTTGCTTTGCGCTTCCTGCGCTACGTCCATGAGAAGTAGATTAGCTGTGGATCCAATTTGCATCTATGGGAGAACAGCAGCATGTTATGTAAGAGAATGCTTACATAACGTTACTTCATCAGAATTGTCCTGCATCCAGCAGAAACAACGATTCGCTACCGGCCTTCACCGACGCGCTCAACGAGTGAATGCGCGGCAGCAGGCGGGCGAAATAGAAGCGCGCCGTACCCAATTTGCTGGCGTAGAAATCGTCTTGCGCTTCCTTGCCGAAAGCCGCCTTGGCCATCAGGGCCCACATGTAGGCGTATGCCACGTAACCGAACACCTGCAGATACTCGACCGACGCCGCGCCGATTTCGTTCGGATTGCTCTTCGCACGGTCAAGCAACCACGCGGTCAGTTCATCGAGGGTGGTTACGGCGTCGTTCAGTGGCTTGGTGAACTCGGCGAGGTCCGCGCTGGCGGTTGCCGTGAAGTGGCGAATCTCGTCGGCGAACAGATTGTAGAACGCCCCGCCGCTGCCCACGATCTTGCGTCCGACCAGGTCCAGCGCCTGAATGCCGTTGGTGCCTTCGTAGATCTGGGTGATGCGCACGTCACGCACCAGCTGCTCCTGGCCCCACTCACGGATGTAACCGTGGCCGCCGAAGATCTGCTGGCCGTGTACGGTGGTTTCCAGGCCGAGGTCGGTCAGGAACGCCTTGGCCACCGGGGTCAGCAATGCCACCAGGTCTTCCGCACGCTTGCGGGTGGTTGCGTCTTCGCTGAACTTGGCGGTGTCCAGTTGCATCGCCACGTAGGTGGAGAACGCACGGCCACCTTCGTTCGAGGCTTTCATGGTCAGCAGCATGCGACGCACGTCCGGGTGGACGATGATCGGGTCAGCCACTTTGTCCTTGTTCTGCGCGCCCGTTGGCGAACGGCTTTGCAGACGGTCGCGGGCGTATTCCACGGCGTTCTGGTACGAGCGCTCGCCAGTGGCCAGGCCCTGGATACCGACGCCCAGACGCTCGTAGTTCATCATGGTGAACATCGCCGCCAAGCCCTTGTTCGGCTCGCCGACCAGGTAACCCACGGCTTCGTCGAAGTTCATCACGCAGGTCGCGGACGCCTGGATGCCCATCTTGTGTTCGATCGAACCACAATTCGCCGGGTTGCGCGCGCCCAGGCTGCCATCGGCATTGACCATGAACTTCGGCACCAGGAACAGCGAAATACCTTTCGGCCCCGCCGGTGCGTCCGGCAGTTTGGCCAGTACCAGGTGAATGATGTTCTCGGTCAGGTCGTGTTCGCCGCCGGTGATGAAGATTTTGGTGCCGCTGACTTTGTAGGAACCGTCAGCCTGAGGCTCGGCCTTGGTACGGATAATCCCCAGGTCAGTACCGGCGTGCGGCTCGGTCAGGCACATGGAACCGGCCCATACACCGGCGTACATGTTTGGCAGGTACGCCGCTTTCAGCTCTTCGCTGGCGTGGGCGTTGATCGACAGGCAAGCACCGGCGGTCAGCATCGGGTACAGGCCGAACGACAGGCTCGCGGAGTTGACCATTTCTTCGACCTGCGCCGAAACCGCCTTGGGCATGCCCATGCCACCGTAGGTCGGATCGCCACCGACACCGACCCAACCGCCTTCAGCGTAGGTCTGATAAGCCTGTGGGAAACCTGCCGGAGTGGTGACGGCACCGTCGGCCCAATGGCAACCTTCTTCGTCAGCGGCACGGCTCAGCGGTGCGATGCTTTTGCTGGTGACTTTGCCGGCTTCTTCCAGAATGGCTTCGACCGTTTCTGCATCCACGGTTTCAGCCAGTGCAGGCAGTTCGGCCCAGAGTTTGGCAACCTCGAAAACTTCATTGAGGACGAAGCGCATATCGCGCAGGGGCGCTTTGTAGTCAGCCATGGCAAACCTCGCAAGATCTATACAGATGATTCACAGGAAGAGTGTTTTCGTTGGGCCGAGTGTAACCCAACAACTTTTGCGACACATAGGGTCAACTCATGACTGTTTTGTTATTTTTAGTCATCAACAAAAAAGCCCGCGCAAGGCGAGCTTCTTTGTAACGGACTTTTATGACTAAAGCGCAAACAACTCCGCCGGCAGCTGCATCAGGCAATCGCTACCCGCCTCTATGGCTGCCCGATGAGCGGCAGTGCGTGGCAGCAGACGCTTGAAGTAAAACTCGTTGGTCGCCAGTTTGCCCCGGCAGAAGTCGCCATCGCCGCTGCCGGCATCGAGTTGCGCCTGAGCCACCAGCGCCATGCGCAACCACAGGTAGCCAAGGATGATGTAACCGCTGTACATCAGGTAATCCACCGACGCGGCACCGACTTCGTCCGGGTTTTTCATCGCCGCCATTCCGACCCTGGTGGTCAACTCACCCCACTGCTGGTTCAGTTGATTGAGCTGCGCCACATACCCGGCCAGATGTGGATGCTCGGCGTTCGCCGCGCAGAACTTATGGACGATTTTGGTGAAGCCGCGCAGCAGCTTGCCCTGGCTGCCGAGTACCTTGCGCCCGAGCAAGTCCAGCGCCTGAATGCCGTTGGTGCCTTCATAGATCGGTGCGATCCGGCAGTCACGGACCAGTTGCTCCATGCCCCATTCGCGAATGAACCCGTGGCCACCAAACACCTGCATGCCATGGTTGGTCACTTCCAGCCCGGTGTCGGTCATGAAGGCTTTGCAGATCGGCGTGAGGAACGCCAACAGGTCTTCGGCGTCCTGGCGCGCCGTTTCATCCGGGCTCAGGTGTGCCACGTCCAGTAGTTGCGCGGTGAAGTAGGTCAGCGCGCGATTGCCTTCGTTGAAGGCTTTCATGGTCAGCAACATCCGCCGCACATCAGGGTGCACGATGATCGGGTCGGCGGCTTTTTCCGGCGCTTTCGGGCCGGTCAGCGAGCGCATCTGCAAACGCTCGTTGGCGTACTTTATCGCGCCCTGGAAGCTCGCCTCCCCCAGACAAAGCCCTTGCATGCCAGTGCCCAGCCGCGCGTGGTTCATCATGGTAAACATGCAGTTGAGTCCCTTGTTCGGCTCGCCGATCAGGAAGCCCTTGGCCTCGTCGAAGTTCAGCACGCAGGTGGCCGAGGCCTTGATGCCCATTTTGTGTTCGATCGAGCCGCAGGACACGCCGTTGCGCTCGCCCGCTTCGCCCGTCGCATCGGGCAGGAACTTGGGCACGATGAACAGCGAAATGCCCTTGGTCCCGGCCGGTGCGTCCGGCAATTTGGCCAGCACCAGGTGAATGATGTTGGCGCTCATGTCGTGCTCGCCGGCGGAGATGAAGATCTTGCTGCCGGAGATCGCGTAGCTGCCATCGGCCGCAGGTACGGCGCGGGTCTTGATGATGCCCAGGTCAGTGCCGCAATGGGCTTCGGTCAGACACATGGTGCCGGTCCATTGGCCAGCGGTAAGCTTCTTCAAATAGGTCTGCTTCTGCGCCTCGGTGCCATGGGCGTGGATCGCCGACATCGCACCGTGGGTCAGGCCGGGGTACATGCCCCATGAGGTGTTGCTGGAACCCACCATCTCGCTGATCACCAGGCCCAGGGAGATCGGCAACCCTTGACCGCCGTAAACCGGATCCGCCGCCAGGCCATGCCAGCCGCCCTCGACATATTGGGCGAATGCCTGCTTGAAGCCCGCAGGCGTGGTGACCACGCCATTGTCGAAATGGCAGCCTTCTTCATCGCCACTGCGGTTGAGCGGCGACAGCACGTTTTCGCAGAACTTCGCCCCTTCTTCGAGGATCGCATTGACCATGTCCGGGCTGGCATCGGTGGCCCCCAGCGCCGCGTAATTGCGGTGAAAGTCGAAGACGTGGTCGATCAGAAAGCGCATGTCGCGCAAGGGAGCTTTGTACTCGGGCATGGTCATTCTCCGTCGGCAGATTTCTCCAACCTACTGCTGCCGACCACGCCTCACAATCATTTTGCGCTCGCTGAATGCGCCATCATCACTCAACCGTAGCGGTGTCCATGCGCACGGCGCCACGGCGGTTCTGCCCGAACGCCATCACGCAGTTGCGCCCGGCGCCCTTGGCGCTGTAGAGCGCCTGGTCAGCGGACTTGAGTACCTCTTCGGGGGTGCGTTGGTCGATCCGCTCCGCAACACCGATACTGACCGTCACCGACACACTCGACGCACCGGAACCGGCACGCCGCTGACGCCCCTGACTATCGTCCTGCGGGCGATTTTCCTGATTGCGCAGCTGAATGTTGTAAGTGGCGATGGACTCGCGGATGACCTCCAGGTGCGGCAGGCACTCTTCGAGGGTCTTGCCTGCAAACACCAGGGCAAATTCCTCGCCGCCATAGCGATACGCCTTACCGCCACCGCCGATTTTCGACAGCTTGCTGGCCACCAGCCGCAGCACCTGGTCACCGACGTCGTGGCCGTGGGTGTCGTTGAATTTCTTGAAGTGGTCGACGTCGCTCATGGCCAACACGTAGTTGCGCCCCAACCGTTGCAGGCGTTCATTCAGCGCACGACGGCCCGGCAGTCCGGTCAGTTCGTCGCGGAAGGCCATTTGATAGGCTTCGTGGGCAACGGCGGCGGCGATCATCAGCATCACCTGGCTACACATGATGTTCAGCGTGAACGGCAGGATGAAGGTTTTCGGCAACATCCAGAACAACCCGAGCAGCCCCACCCATTGCGCGGCATGCAGCGGTCGCGGGTTGCGCCAGTATTGCCAGGCCAGCAGCAGGAACGCAGCGATGAACACCGGATAGGACAACTGGATCAGGCTCATCCAGGCGCCATGCAAGGCAGGCCAGCGTATCTCCGACAGCCAGATCAGTAGCGCGTGTGGATAACTTTGCTCAAGCCCCAGCGCTACGCTGCCGACCGCGAGCAAGACCGCGAAGCGCGCCACCATGTCCTGGAACAGATGGGTGCGTTCCTGCCACGCCGCGAACACGCCAAACAACAGCGGCAGCAGCAGGCAACACAAATGAAAGACCACGGCGGCATCGTCACGCACCTTGCCGTTGTCGCGGTAATAGTCGGTCTGGGTGTCGAGCAGGAAGTAGGCGATGTACACCGTGACCATCAGAAACAGTTCACGCTGGCGTCGGTACACCGCGCAATAGGCGCCCCCGAGCAACAACACCAGGGTGGGCAACACGTTGAACAGCGACGTGAAGAAGACGTTCAGATCCTTGATGTAAGCAGCCGCAAGCCCCGCCAGTAACAGCACTAATGACGGCAGGAAATGACTGAAACGTACAGCAGATGAGCGCGGCAAGGGTAAAGCTCCGACCCGTCAAATCAATAGATGGCAATGTGCCCACTACTGTAACGGCAGGAAGCCCGAGTTGCTGAGTGAATTACTGAGGTATTTTTCAAAGGCCGTTCCAACCATTCATTTCACCGGCAACCTTTAAAGCAAAAAAAGCCGCTGCTCCCGAAGGAGCAGCGGCTTTTTCAAGTACTTCGTTAAGGCTTAGTAGCCCAGGTCGAAGTTCTCTTCTTTCATGTCCATCAGGTTGTTGGCGCCCGACAGCATGGTTACAACGTGAGTGCGGGTACGCGGCAGGATGCGCTGGAAGTAGAAACGCGCAGTCTGCAGCTTGGCGGTGTAGAACGCCTCTTCGGAAGTGCCGGCAGCCAGTTTCTCGGCAGCCAGACGCGCCATGTCAGCCCAGAAGTAGGCCAGGCAGGCGTAACCGGAGTACATCAGGTAATCCACGGAGGCCGCGCCGACTTCTTCGCGGTCTTTCATGGCGGCCATACCGACCTTCATGGTCAGCTCGCCCCATTCCTTGTTCAGTGCGGCCAGCGGAGCGACGAACTCCTGGACCGCTTCGTTGCCTTCGTTGGTCTGGCAGAACTTGTGGACGATCTTGGTGAAACCTTTGAGGGCCTCGCCTTGAGTCATCAGCACTTTACGGCCCAGCAGGTCGAGTGCCTGGATACCGGTGGTGCCTTCGTACAGCATCGAGATGCGGCTGTCGCGGACGTTCTGCTCCATGCCCCACTCAGCGATGAAGCCGTGGCCACCGTAGATCTGCACGCCGTGGTTGGCCGATTCGAAACCGACTTCGGTCATGAAGGCTTTGGCGATTGGCGTCATGAACGCCAACAGTGCGTCGGCTTTCTTCTTCTCTTCTTCGTCCACACCGTACTTGACGATGTCGACCTGCTTGGCAGTGAAGTAAACCATTGCACGGTTGCCTTCGGCGAATGCCTTCATGGTCAACAGCATGCGGCGTACGTCAGGGTGCACGATGATCGGGTCAGCGGCTTTGTCCGGCGCTTTCGGGCCAGTCAGCGAGCGCATCTGCAGACGGTCGCGAGCGTATTTCAGGCCGCCCTGGAAACCGACTTCAGCGTGGGCCAGGCCTTGCAACGCAGTACCCAGGCGTGCGGTGTTCATGAAGGTGAACATGCAGTTCAGGCCTTTGTTCGCCGGGCCGATCAGGAAACCGGTGGCGCCGTCGAAGTTCATCACGCAGGTAGCGTTGCCGTGGATGCCCATCTTGTGTTCCAGGGAACCGCAGGACACAGCGTTACGCGCGCCAACCGAACCATCGGCGTTCGGCATGAACTTCGGCACGATGAACAGGGAGATGCCTTTGGTGCCAGCCGGTGCGTCCGGCAGGCGGGCCAGAACGATGTGGACGATGTTGTCGGCCATGTCGTGTTCACCGGCCGAGATGAAGATCTTGGTGCCGGAAACCTTGTAGGAACCGTCGGCCTGAGGCTCGGCCTTGGTGCGCAGCATGCCCAGGTCGGTGCCGCAGTGCGGCTCGGTCAGGCACATGGTGCCGGTCCACTCGCCGGAAACCAGCTTGGTCAGGTAAGCCTCTTGCTGTTCAGGGGTGCCGTGCTCGGAGATGGTGTTCATCGCACCGTGCGACAGGCCTGGGTACATGCCCCACGACCAGTTGGACTCGCCAACCATTTCGCTGATGGCCAGACCCAGGGACTCCGGCAGACCTTGGCCACCGTGCTCTACGTCGTGAGCCAGGCTCGGCCAGCCACCTTCGACGAATTGCTTGTAGGCTTCCTTGAAGCCAGTCGGGGTCTTAACGCCGGACTCGCTCCAGGTGCAGCCTTCGAGGTCGCCCACGCGGTTCAGCGGAGCCAGTACCTGCTCACAAAACTTGGCGCCTTCCTCAAGAATGGCGTCAACCATGTCCGGAGTTGCGTCGGCACAAGCCGGAAGGCTCTGATAGTGCGCTTCGTAGCCGAGCAACTCGTCACGAACGAAGCGAATATCACGCAAGGGGGCCTTGTAGTCAGGCATAGCGATAAACCTCTGCTGATGTAACCGGGAATGAACGACCGCATTGATTTGTTGTTGCGATCAAACAGTTGTTTGAAACATACGTTTACGCCCAAATCTTGTCAAGCGTCGATCATTTGCCGTTCGTCATCGCTAAAACCGGTTATGAACAAGGCCACTGGAAACTGGCCTGATTGACACTGAAAATGGCCAATAAAGCCTGTCGTTCTGGTAGTTCTTACAGGTTCACGAAATAGCGGAATGACGCCTACTGACTATAGGCTTTCGCAGGGTCAATGGTGACCTTCCTGGGGATCGCCTATGGAGGGGATTTGAGATGGACAATCAACCAGATACTGACTTGCGACTACCCGGTAGTCTTGACCCGAATTTTGGCAGCAATGGCGTGGTACATCCCAGCGAAGCACCTGGTGTTACACATGCCATCGTCTCTGACGAGTATGGACGCTTGACCCACGCATCAAGAATCGGGAAGGAGTTTCTTCTCGCTCGTCTGCTGATGGATGGTCAGGTTGACGAGGGGTTCACGCCCACTAAGAGTCAGTTCGACGCAGGCGACCAATCCATTCCGATGCGACTGCTAATGCAAAAAGACGGAAAAACCGTCCTGATCGGCGAATCGAAAAAAGACAACGTTCGCCGACCTGGCGTACGACGCTTTAACGCCAATGGCAGTCCTGACCTTGTTTTTGGCAACCGGATCAAAACGGGACCGGATAATTCATATGCGCCAGCGGTTCCCCACAAGTTCGTTGATGGCTGCCTGCAAGACGATCAAAAGATCCTCATCGTCGCTGACTATGAGGTCAACTACCCCATCGGAACGCTCGTGAGCCGCCTGTACCGCCTGCAAAACAACGGAGAACCGGATACCGGGTTCGGCAATGGCCAAGGTTTCATTGAAATCAAGTTCAGGCAAATGGACAGCTTTGCCCAAATGGTTCACGTACAGAGAGACGGCAAGATTATCGTCACAGGCCTCTACTTTGATGCGCAAAGAAAAAGAACCGGGGCGGTCGCGCGTTACGACGAACAAGGAGACCTGGATGAAACCTTCGGAACGAAAGGCTTCAGCGATATTCCATTGGAGCAGGCAGATTCGTCCATCGTCAGCGACTTTCTCTTTAGCGATGCACTCAGTTGCCTGCAATCGGACGACAAGGTCATTTTCGCAACCTGGATAAGGGGGGCTAACGGCAGGGATCGGGGTCTACTGACCAGACTCAATGCTGACGGCAGCAACGACCAGCAGTTCAATGCAGGCTCGCCAGTAATCACCTCTCACGATGATGGCAATGTGCGCTGGCGTGCGGCGGCAGTGCAAGCGGACGGAAAAATTGTCCTCGTGGGCTACGTACGCTGGACGACCCCAGGCAGCGAATTTTTCATGGCCAAACAACGATTTTCTCCAGAGGGACTACCGGAGGATTTCGCTTGGCATAACAGCCCCGGCGATTACTGGGATGTGGTAATCCAATCAAGTCAACGGATCGTCGTGTCGGGTAGTAGCGGGGGATACTCGACAGGAGAGCCCAGGGTAATCGGATTGTTGGCCGAATGAGCGCGTTTTTCATGTGCAGCGAAGGATGTTTGCCCGACTGTTTTCGATCGGGCAAACAGAATCAGGCGTAGGTATCGATCAACGTCCCGAGCACTTCGTCGGCTGCCTTGGCGATTTTCACGCCCAGCTCCGCCTGAATCTTGCCTTGGGCCATTTCGACCACGTTGCTGGCCAGGTCCGATTGCCGGCTGCGATCAACCGATCGCAGACGATCGACCTGCGCCTCGGAGGACTGGCTGGTGACCGAACGCTCGATCGTCGTGTTGGCGATCTGCCCGGCGGCTTGATCGACACGGTTCTGCCCCGTCTGAAGAGTGCTCAGACCGGCATAAAAAGCGGTGTTTCCTGAGATTTCCATGGGAGAACTCGTCCTTTCAAAGGATCAACAGCGGCCATTGAAGCAGAGTGGCTGGCAAAACACCCGTCAAAAACACTAATGGCACAGTGCCTTGCCATAGGCAAAGCCCCCATGCGACAAACCTCAGTCCAACAGGTCCAGTTGCAAGTGCTCGGCCACTGCCTCGGCCGTGACGACCTTGAGTTTAGGCACACGCCCCAGGCACGGTGCCGGGATACGCTCGGCAAGGGTGGCCAGGTTTTCTTCCAGCCGCGAGGTCTTGGGGTCGATAATGTTGGCCACCCAGCCCGCCAGTTGCAAACCGTCCCGGGCAATCGCCTCAGCGGTCAGCAAGGCATGGCTGATGCACCCCAGCCGCACGCCGACCACCAGGATCACCGGCAGCTTCAAAGCGATGGCCAGGTCCGACAGATTGTCCTGATCCGCCAAGGGTACGCGCCAGCCGCCAGCGCCTTCGATCAGGGTGAAGTCTGCCTGCATGCCCAGGATCTGTCGCATCGGCGTCAGCAACGACTGCACCGTCAGTGCCACGCCCGCCTCTCGCGCCGCCAGATGCGGGGCAATGGCCGGTTCGAAGGCCATCGGATTGACCTGCGTGTAGGTCAGCGGCAGCGAACACTCCGCCAGCAAGGCCAGCGCATCGGCGTTGCGCAGGCCCTTGGGCGTCACATCGCAACCGGACGCGACCGGCTTGCCCGCCGCCGTGCTCAATCCCGCCGAACGCGCCGCATGCAGCAGCCCCGCAGCGACCGTTGTTTTACCGACATCGGTATCCGTGCCGGCGATGAAATAGGCTGCGCTCATAAGGGCTTCTCCAAAACGGCGTACACCACTTGATAAGTCGCCGGCAGGCCCTGGGTCTGACGAAACTGTTCGTAAGCTTCAATCAGACCCAAAATCCGCGCCCGGCCGGTCAAGCCACCCGGCCGCCCGGGATTGAGATTGTGCGCACCCAACGCCTTGAGTTCATGGGTCAGGCTGCGCACATCCGGGTAATGCAGCACATGCGCAAGGTTTTGCAGACTGACCACATTCAAGGCGCTGGCCGCACACAACTGCTGATAAACACCAAACTCCCGGAAGCGGTTGACGTGCACCATGCCGTCGACTTCGCGCCAGCTGTCGCGCAATTCAAACAACGTCCCTACACACAGACTAGCAAACGCGAAAATGCCACCCGGTTTCAGTACTCGAAAGGCTTCACTGAGCACCGAGTCGAAGTCCGCGCACCACTGCACCGCCAGGCTGGAGAAGATCAGGTCGCAGGTCGAATCCTGCAGTGGTAAGCGCTCGGCATCGCCGGCCACGAAGTGTGTGGCGCCGCCCAATGGCCGGGCGTGGTTGAGCATGCCCTCGGCGATGTCCAGCGCCACACCGTGACTCCCCGGAAATTGCTCATCCAGGGCACGACTGAAATGCCCGGTGCCACAGCCAAGGTCCAGCCAGCGCTGCGGTACGAAGTCTTGCGGCATGCGCCCGAGCAATTGTCTGCCCACATCCCGCTGCAACTCGGCCACGCTGTCGTAGCTGGCCGCCGCGCGGGAGAATGAAGCGGCTACCTGACGTTTATCAGGCAAGGCGCCGGGCAGGTTGGGAAGGGATAGATCAGTCATCGCCGGACTCATGCAAAAAGGCCTGGATCGCCCCCGCCACACCGTGGGGATCCTCCAGGAGAAACGCGTGGCTGGCCTGTTCAATCAGACCGATTTCGACATCCGGCAGCAATGCCAGCAACTCGCCCGCCGCTTCCACCGGCACCAGCCCGTCGAGGCCGGCGAACAGATGCAGTTGCGGACCGCGGAACGATTGCAGAGCCTGTCGTGTATCCAGTTGTGCGAGCACCTGCAGGCCACTGAGCAGCACTGGCGCGGCGGTATTCGGGGCCCCGCCGAGCAACAACCGCGACAGTCCGCGGGAGTCTTCGGCGCCTTGGGCGCAGAGTAGTGAAAAGCGTTTCAAGGTCGCGCGCGGATCGGCTTCGCATCCCGCCAGAAACGCGTCGAAGGTTTCTCCGGGCATCGCGCTTGACCATTGATCATGGGCGACAAAAGAAGCGTTGCTGGCCAGGGTGAACACGCCACAGCAGCGATCGCCACGCCGGGCCGCCAACTCGCAAGCGAGCATGCCGCCCAATGACCAACCACCTAGCCAGACGTCTTGCGGCAAAGTCGAATCAAGCTCATCGAGCCACTCTTCAAGATCGCTCGACTCCAGCTCCGGCAACGGCTCTATCTCGACATGCAGGTGCTCATCCAGGCCACGCAAGGCCGCCGCCAGAGGCTCCAGCGGTGAAACGCCAAGGCCCCAGCCGGGCAGCAGAATCAAACGATCACGCATGGCTTGGCTCCGGCTTCAGTTGCTGAAAACAATCGGCCAGTCCATTTAACAATAGCTGTACCTGGGCTTCGCTGTGGGCAGCCGTCAGCGTGACCCGCAGCCGGGCGCTGCCGGCGGGTACGGTCGGCGGGCGAATCGCGGTCACCATCAACCCGCGTTCACGCAACATCTGCGAAAGGCGCACCGCGCGCCCGGCGTCACCGATCATGATCGGCTGGATCGGCGTGAAGCTGTCCATGAGTTCCAGGCCAATCTGCTCGGCACCTTTGCGGAACTGGCGGATCAGCGTCTGCAAATGCTCGCGGCGCCAGTGTTCGCTGCGCAGCAGTTCCAGGCTTTTCAACGTGGCGCAGGCCAGCGCAGGTGGCTGACTGGTGGTGTAGATGTAGGGACGGGCGAACTGGATCAGGCTTTCGATCAGTTCTTCGCTGCCAGCCACAAAGGCACCCGCCGTACCGAACGCCTTGCCAAGGGTGCCGACCAGCACCGGAACGTCATCCTGGCTCAAGCCGAAGTGTTCGACGATGCCGCCACCGTTGGCGCCCAGCGGTCCAAAACCATGGGCATCGTCGACCATCAACCAGGCGCCTTTGGCCTTGGCCTCTCGGGCCAGCGCTGGCAAGTCGGCGATATCACCGTCCATGCTGAACACGCCGTCGGTGACCACCAGCGTATTGCCAGTGGCTTTTTCCAGGCGCTTGGCCAAACTCACCGGGTCGTTGTGCAGGTAACGATTGAACCGCGCGCCGGACAACAGCCCCGCGTCGAGCAGCGAAGCATGATTGAGCCGGTCTTCGAGCACCGTATCACCCTGCCCCACCAGCGCCGTGACCGCGCCGAGGTTGGCCATGTAGCCGGTGGTGAACAGCAACGCGCGCGGGCGACCGGTCAGGTCGGCCAACGCTTCTTCCAGGGCATGGTGCGGGGAGCTATGGCCGATGACCAGATGGGATGCCCCTCCGCCCACACCCCACTTCGACGCACCGGCACGCCAGGCTTCGATCACTTGCGGATGATTGGCCAGGCCCAGGTAGTCGTTGTTACAGAACGCCAGCAACGGCTGGCCATCGACCACCACTTGCGGCCCCTGCGGGCTTTCGAGCAGCGGGCGCTGGCGGTAGAGGTTTTCGGCACGACGGGCGGCAAGGCGTGCGGCGAGATCGAAAGACATGCAGGCCTCGACTATCAAATGACACATGTCCCCTGTGGGAGCGGGCTTGCTCCGGGCGGCGATCCGACGAATACGGACTGACATTCAACATTGATGTCGACTGGACTGACGCCTTCGCGAGCAAGCCCGCTCCCACAGGGGGTTTCGCATTCCTTCAGAGGAACCGGAGCGAATTTCAGATGGCCGCGTTATAGAACTGCTCGCTGCTCTTCTGCTCCACCAGGGCCTGCTCGATCGCCGCCTGATGCACCTCGTCGGCGTGCTCTTCGCGGGCTTCCGGCAGGATGCCCAGGCGAGAGAACAGTTGCATGTCCTTGTCAGCCTGCGGGTTGGCGGTGGTCAGCAGTTTTTCGCCGTAGAAAATCGAGTTGGCGCCGGCAAAGAACGCCAGGGCCTGCATCTGCTCGTTCATGGCTTCGCGGCCGGCGGACAGGCGCACGTGGGATTGCGGCATCAGGATGCGCGCGACGGCGAGCATGCGGATGAAGTCGAACGGGTCGACGTCATCGGCATTTTCCAGCGGCGTACCGGCGACTTTCACCAGCATGTTGATCGGCACCGACTCCGGATGCTCCGGCAGGTTGGCCAGCTGGATCAGCAGGTTGGCGCGGTCGTCCAGCGACTCGCCCATGCCGAGGATGCCACCGGAACAGATCTTCATCCCCGACTCACGCACATAGGCCAGGGTTTGCAGGCGCTCGCTATAGGTGCGGGTGGTGATAATGCTGCCGTAGAACTCCGGCGACGTGTCGAGGTTGTGGTTGTAGTAGTCGAGACCGGCCTTGGCCAGTGCTTCGGTCTGATCCTGATCCAGGCGACCGAGGGTCATGCAGGTTTCCAGGCCCAGGGCTTTCACGCCTTCGACCATCTTCAGAACATACGGCATGTCCTTGGCCGACGGGTGCTTCCACGCCGCGCCCATGCAGAAGCGGGTCGAACCGATGGCCTTGGCGCGAGCGGCCTCTTCGAGGACCTTCTGCACTTCCATCAGTTTTTCTTTTTCCAGGCCGGTGTTGTAGTGACCGGACTGCGGACAATATTTGCAATCTTCCGGGCAGGCGCCGGTTTTGATCGACAGCAGGGTCGACACCTGGACGCGGTTGGCGTCGAAATGCGCACGGTGCACCGTCTGCGCCTGGAACAACAGGTCATTGAATGGCTGAACGAAGAGTGCTTTGACTTCGGCCAAAGTCCAGTCATGACGCAGGGTTGCAGTGGTGCTGGCGCTCATGGGCGTTTCCTTTGAATTATGCTTTGGCATGCGGCTGGGTAATGGAATGTCACAGCCGCTTCACAGATGTTTCGGCATATTTAAGGAAGAGCGATGCGCTGTCAACCACGATACGAAGGGCAGGTTTACATCTGGTTAAAAAACAAACAATCGTGCCTTTTGTGTGATGAACCGGCCGACGGTATCCCTCCTGTCTGCACGGCCTGCGAAATCGAGCTGCCCTGGCTCGGCGATCACTGTCTGGCCTGCGCCCTGCCGCTCCCGGCCCCGGGCCTCACCTGCGGCCATTGCCTGAAGCAGCCACCGGCCTTTGAACAGGTGATTGCGCCTTGGACCTACAGCTTTCCGGTAGACAGCCTGATCACCCGCTTCAAACACAACGCCAAGTGGCCGTTTGGCCGCCTGCTCGGCGAACTTCTTGCTCAATACCTGCAACATCGCTTCGAAGACGACCTGCCGCGCCCCCATGCGCTGATTCCGGTCCCGTTGGCCATCCGACGCCTGCGCCAGCGCGGGTTCAATCAGGCGGCGATGCTGGCTAACTGGCTGAGTGCGAGTCTCGATATCCCTTGCGACGAACGGTTGCTGCTACGCCACCAGGATACCGACGCCCAACAGGCCTTGAACGCCCAAGCCCGCCGAAAGAACCTGCGCAACGCTTTCTCCCTGGCAGCCGGCGCCGTCGTCAAAGGCTTGCACCTGGCGCTGGTCGACGATGTACTGACCACCGGCGCCACGGCCCAGGCCCTGGCTCGCCTGCTGATGGACGCCGGTGCGGCGAGGGTCGACGTCTATTGCCTGGCCCGTACGCCCAAACCCGGCGAAACACCCTGACTTGACTCGCGCGACCCAAGCGGCCAACTTCCTGACCATCGTCACCACTCAAAGCGACTTGTCATGTCTTTGCCCACCTTGCTGTCCCAGCACATCGTCCGCCGTCCGCAGCGCATCGCCCTGCTGCAGCACATCGCCGAACAAGGCTCGATCACCCGGGCGGCCAAAAGCGCGGGCATGAGCTACAAGGCCGCCTGGGATGCGATCGATGAGCTGAACAACCTGGCGCAGAAACCGCTGGTGGAGCGGATTGTCGGCGGCAAGGGCGGCGGCGGTGCGCGACTGTCCAACGAAGGCGAGCGGGTGTTGCGCCTGTACCAGAAGCTGCAAGCCTTGCAGGCCCAGGTGCTGGAAGCCGCTGAAGACGCGAGCGATCTGGACCTGCTCGGGCGCCTGATGCTGCGCACGAGCGCGCGCAACCAGTTACACGGCAAGGTGGTGGCGATTGAACCTCAGGGGCGCAACGACCTGATTCGCCTTGAAGTCGCCGAAGGCCTGATCGTCGCCGCGCAAATCACCCACGACAGCACCGAGCGCCTGGAGCTGCAAATCGGCACCGATGTCGTGGCATTGATCAAGGCCGGCTGGCTCGACGTACTGCAAACTGACACCGTCGAAACGCCTGGAAACAATTGCCTCAGGGGCATCATCGAAAAAGTCCTCGACGCCGATGACGGCCCCAGCGAAGTGCGCATCACCCTGGCCAACGGTCTGACCCTATGCGCCCTGGTCGAACCGAGTCTTCTGCAAGCATCGGAGTTGACCTGCGGCAAGCCGGTGCGCGTGGAGTTCTCGCCGTCCCGGGTTCTACTGGGCACGCCGCTTTAAGCAAACTGCAACAAAAGGTTCATTACTCATCTTTAAGGTGTCTGCAAAATCCGCAGGGAGCCTGAAATGAGCCTATTAGAAGAAAACCAGTCCACCGACCTCGAAAACATGGTCGGCCTCAGCCGTCGCGGCTTCATCAGCGCAGGTGCCCTGTGCGGCGCTGCGATGTTCCTCGGCGGCAATCTGCTGAGCCGCAGCGTGATGGCCGCCAGTGTCAGCGCCGGTAACAGCCAGTTGTTGGGCTTCGACAGCATTGCCGCCGCCACCAGCGACTCCATCACCCTGCCACCTGGCTACAAGTCCTCGGTACTGATCAGCTGGGGCCAGCCTCTGCACAAGGACGGTCCGGCGTTCGACCCGAGCGGCAACGGCAGCGCCGAACATCAGGAAGTCCAGTTCGGCGACAACAACGACGGCATGAGCCTGTTCGAATTTCCGGGCGAAAAAGACCGGGCGCTGATGGCGATCAACAACGAATACACCAACTACCGTTACCTCTACGCCCACGGCGGCATGCCGCAATCGGCCGAAGAAGTGCGCAAGGCGCTGGCCTGTGAAGGTGTGTCGGTGATTGAAGTGCAGCGCAAGAACGGCCAATGGCATTTCGTCCAGGGCTCGCGCTACAACCGCCGCATTCACGGCAACGCACCCATCACCCTGAGCGGCCCGGCCGCCGGACATGCCCTACTCAAAACCAGCGCCGATCCACAGGGCAAGAATGTCCTGGGCACCTTCCAGAACTGCGCCAACGGCAAGACACCGTGGGGCACCTATCTGACCTGTGAAGAGAACTTCACCGACTGCTTCGGAAGCAGCAACGCCGAGCAGAAATTCGACCCGGCGCAAAAACGCTACGGCGTGGTGGCCACCAGCAAAGAGATCAACTGGCACCAGTACGACGAGCGCTTCGACATAGCCAAGAACCCCAACGAGCTGAACCGTCACGGCTGGGTGGTGGAGATCGATCCGTTCGATCCGAAGTCGACGCCGGTCAAACGCACGGCCCTGGGCCGCTTCAAACACGAAAACGCCGCCCTGGCCGAAACCGCCGACGGTCATGCCGTGGTGTACATGGGCGACGATGAGCGCGGTGAGTTCATCTACAAATTCGTCAGCCGCGACAAGATCGACCACAAGAACCCCAAGGCCAACCGCGACATCCTCGACCACGGCACCCTGTACGTAGCGCGTTTCGATGCCGGCGACGGCAACGTCGATCACCCGAAAGGCCAGGGCGAATGGATCGAACTGACCCATGGCAAAAACGGCATCGATGCCAGCAGCGGCTTTGCCGATCAGGCCGAAGTGCTGATCCACGCCCGCCTGGCTGCCAGTGTGGTGAAAGCCACCCGCATGGACCGCCCGGAATGGATCGTGGTCAGCCCCAAGGATGGCCAGGTTTACTGCACGCTGACCAACAACGCCAAACGCGGCGAAGACGGGCAACCGGTGGGCGGGCCGAACCCGCGCGAGAAGAACGTCTACGGGCAGATCCTGCGCTGGCGCACCGAGCGTGACGATCACGGCTCGAAAACCTTTGCCTGGGACCTTTTCGTCGTCGCCGGTAATCCGGGGGTTCACGCCGGCACACCCAAAGGCGGATCGTCGAACATCACGCCACAGAACATGTTCAACAGCCCGGACGGTCTGGGCTTCGACAAGGCCGGACGCTTGTGGATTCTCACCGATGGCGATTCGAGCAACGCCGGAGACTTTGCCGGCATGGGCAACAACCAGATGCTCTGTGCCGACCCGGTAACCGGCGAGATTCGCCGCTTCATGGTTGGCCCGGTAGGTTGTGAAGTGACAGGGATCAGCTTCTCGCCGGATCAGAAAACCCTGTTTGTCGGGATCCAGCATCCGGGTGAAAACGGCGGCTCGACTTTCCCCGAGCACCTGCCCAACGGCAAGCCGCGCTCTTCGGTGATGGCGATTTCTCGGGAAGATGGCGGGATCGTCGGCGCCTGACAGGGCCTCTTCGCGGGCAAGCTCGCTCCCACTTTGGATTGTCGGCGTGCATGCGATCGGCGGCACACCAGAGATCTCC